>NZ_SZWX01000039.1:0-275904 GCF_005280975.1 Citrobacter sp. wls716 | reverse complement strand
ACTGTGGCCAGTATTACTTGACCACTACAATAAGCTTAATAACGTCCGCTATTGGCACAGAGCGGACGAAGGTATCTGATGAGACTCATCTGACTGTGTAAGAGGCTTCACCGGATTTTCCCGGATGCTGATATCACCGTCTTTCTACCGCAGCATATGAAGTAGTTTGATTTAGGAATGCCTGTTACTAACTCAGGCATGGAACATACAGCCACATACAATTCTTTACATTCATTGTTTTTTATGAATACTACTTAGTAATTACGTTGATGTAATGAAATTCAATGGATGAAATATGAATATATTTGAACAAACACCACCTAACCGCAGACGTTATGGTCTGGCTGCTTTTATCGGGTTAATCGCCGGTATCGTATCAGCATTCGTTAAATGGGGGGCTGAAGTACCCTTGCCGCCTCGTAGCCCGTCTGATATGTTCACTACTGCATGTGTTCCGGAATCATTAATCAGAGCGGTGGGACAAATTGATTGCTCCCGCAATTTCCTGAACCCTCCATATATTTTCCTTCGGGACTGGATGGGACTTGCAGATCCTAACGCAGCGGTCTACACCTTTGCCGGGCATGTGTTTAACTGGGTTGGTGTAACACACATCATTTTTTCTATTGTGTTCGCCGTAGGCTACTGTGTAGTTGCAGAAGTTTTTCCCAAAATTAAACTCTGGCAGGGGTTGTTGGCTGGTGCATTAGCCCAGCTTTTCGTACATATGATTTCCTTCCCTCTCATGGGACTGACCCCTCCTCTCGTTGACCTTCCATGGTATGAGAATGTATCCGAAATTTTTGGTCATTTAATCTGGTTCTGGTCAATCGAAATTATTCGACGAGATCTACGTAACAGGATTACTCACCAACCGGATCCGGAAATCCCTTTGGGGACAACCCGCTGATACCATCAATGAGATACTAAAAATGGCGCATATACAGCGCCATTTTTAGTATCTATGTGCTGAATACCACCAGCGATCAACACTGACGCCAGCAAGCATGAGAAAGAACAGATAAGCCGGACTGTTCAGGAAATGTTTGAAGAGGCTGATATGTGGCTGGTGTCAGATTAAGGGACAATATGCTGCAGTGACGTCATTGCATACGACGCGCCGCGGCAACTACCTATTGCTGAGGCTCCTGCTGAATTTGCTCAAGCTCCAGTTCAGTGTTTTTCATTGCCGTCATCGCATCGTCATTGCTCTGGTTCCAGATACTGTCTGATGGCATCTGCACACGAACCGAGACAAACGCATCTGTCGGTATGTCTACTGGCTCGCCATCGGTCACCGTTTCCGTAAACGCACCGTGTTCATCTGTATTTCCGATTCTGTTCTGAGCAAATGATGGCGATGATGCGTGAACCCGGTGATAGGTTTTGATCAGCACCGTTCCGTCAGCATTAACCGTGTAATCCAGCCAGATACGTGGCTGCTTATTGCGATCAACCGGTATTTCAAAACCACCATCAACCCCGCCCCACGCAGCATCAGCATTCAGGCCTGTACACCCACTTATCAGGTATTCACCTGCAGACAGGCGTGCAACAACACACCCTTCTGACTCCTCATTGGTTTCATATTGTCCATCTGAGAAAACCTTAACTACCGGGGATGATCGCTTGATGAAGCCGTTAGAATCTACGGTTGTGTTTCTTGAATGCCATAGTCGTGACCAGCCTTTCCACTGCTCATAAGACGTTTTATCGGATCGCTTTGAGTTCAGATAATATTCATTATCAGAACCCCAACTACTGGCCAGCGCTGTTCCAATATTATCTGCTGTTGACGGGAAGAAATTGACGGTACTGTACTTTGCCGGCGCATCCCAGGGACCGATGTTGCTCGTATCTCCCCAGCTGAACATGGCAAAGTCTCGTCTGGATGTAAACGCGGCATACCAGCTACCGCCGCTACCGTCTGTTAACTGTCGGTTTGTCGTGGCAGACAGACTCTGGCGGGCTGACTCGGGACTGTTGCCCCCCGTACCACCCTGAGTGACACTTAAAGGCGTTGTTAACCCACTGAGGCTGGTGATGTCACTGTTAGCACCTTTTTTAGCGTAATCATCAAGAGCCGTCTTATCTGCCTTTTTATCCAGGTCCGTTTTGTCAGCTTTCTTATCCACCAGGCTCGCGATACTGTTCCAGGCTGGTCCGGAAAAGCTGGTACCGTCAGGCAATCTGACGGTAATTGTTCCGGTACCGCTGAATACCTGCTGCCAGTTCTGCTTGTCGTAATTCAGGCCGCGAAGCGCCTCAGCACTCTGTGTCACCAGCGCGGCGGTCACCATATTCAGCGCCACCCGAGGAACCGCTGACCATGCAGCCCCCGACTGATTAGGTCCGGTATAGTTACTGACCAGCGTCAGTCCTGTATTGCTTTCGATTGTTTTGACCGGGAGCGTATACGGAATGCCGCCTACAGTGGCAACAACAAAATCGCCGGCTGCCAATTCGGTAGTAAATGAAGTCCCCGCCCCTGATACCTGGGCAGAATTATTCGTCAGGGTGAGTGTTCCTGCTGACATAGATTTTCCTCAGTACATGTTCGGGATAACGAGAATGGGCATGGTGATATTTCTGTTACGGGTCATATCCCATCCATTGCTGAAGTAATTACCAAAAACCCGGTTATAGGCAGACCTGACGCTGCCGCCCGACATCACAACACCTTTTATACGAAGGTTCCCGTAACCGCCGTCCATACGGACCTGTGCGCCGGTATAAACTATCTGGCAGAACCCGCCGCCAATATCCTGGAATGCATCGGTTATCTGAATTTGCCGGTCATATACAAAGGGGCGTTTCAGCGTGGAGAACGTGACCTGACCTGCGGCGTTGGTCATCGTGATGCCATCACCGCCGACAGGTGCAGTCTGATTGAATATCACCAGGTCTATGGTCGCCGTTCCGGCCACGTCGTCCCGCCCTGTGTACGAGATGTCGCGAACGATAATATTGCCGCCATCAAACCCCACCGATACATTCGGGTTATCCCATTTCCCAAAAGGAATGCCGCTTACCGGAAGCGCAGCACTGCCGTTAACCGTGATGCGCCCGGACCAGGCGCAGGTCATCAGCGCGGCCTGATTAGATATGGCGGTGAAGTCGGTAGAGTTCGCAACCAGTAACCCTTCGTTATAAGTCGCTGCAGGCAGCAGTTCCATAACGTAGCCGGACCAGTCCGGAGTAAGGGATTTACCCCCGATTGTCTCTGCGCCAATGATGACCCCGGAGTCCCCGTTCCGGGTGACCCCCGTCATAATGGCTACATCAAATTCAGCAAATGAGTAGGTGTAGACAGGATTGGTGGGTATCACAATAACCTGAGAGCCTGGAACCAGTGGCGTGTATACCGGGTACTGCATTGGCTGGGATGACCAGCCAGAGAACGTTGTGCAAAAACTGGGGGCCCGCAGCCCCGCAGTAATTGCCATCACCGGACGACCATCGTTGTAATCAATCAGAATACCTTCCGGCATTATGACCACCTCCCGACAACAACCCGTCCACCGCCAGACAAATTGACAGTTAGTCCATTACCGTTGATAACGACGGTGTTATTCGTGCCGTTAAATGCAAACTGACCACTGTTCGCATAAAACTGACCATGAAATTCACAGTTACCATTTTTATCGATATTCCACCCGGCCCCTGAAGGGCCTGAAACGAAAGAGGTGGACCTGATATAGTTGCCAATCTTTGCATTGGTGATACTGCCATCCTGAATTAAAGCATCACGGATAAATACCTGTCCGTTATAGACAAAGAACGCAGCAGTGTAATTTCCCGGATCACTTCCGGAGTAAATACCGAACTGGTCAGCAGCAAAAACCACCGTGGATTTATAACTGCTCCCTGATGGCTCAATGGACATGCCAAACCCGGTGTTATATTTCACACCGTTTCTGACAATGCCAAGGTTCAGGGTGTATGATGCTTTCGCAGTGCCATCGCTTTTAACCTCGGCTGTCATCTTCTGGTTAACAGCCGCCATCAGCTCACCTTCAGGACCGATCTGCGCCTGAACATAATCAGCCAGTTCAGCGAATGCACCATCCAGATTTGCAACCGTGGTGGTCACCGTCATAACTTCGGCTTTGACTTCACCGTACTGCTCAAACTGACGCTGTACCGTGCCGTGATTGGCGAGGGCATTTTCCATTATGCCTTCAAGGTTTGTATCCACCCCCTCTTTAATATTCTGGAAGGCCTCTGATTTCTGGACAGAATCGTCAATGAGATCAATGAGACTACTGGTGTCCATAGAGCACAGCGCCGGTACTTCGATAAAGCCTGATGCACCAAAGGCGTTAATTGTCCTGATGTACCAGTAATAGGTATGCCCCACCTGTAGTTGACTGCTGGTCCAGGTGGTTCCCATTCCCTCGCGACTGGCGTTATCTTCAACTATTTCAGTTGACGTCCCAGGCAATTGAGTTTCGCCCGATGTCCAGAAATCGAACTGCGTGGAAACATTAGTGATCGCCGCCAGACGCGGGATCAGCGTGATGGCAAAGAAGCCCTGCTCAATATCAACATGAGAAGGTGGTGGCGGGGCTTCTATACTGAATTCCAGATAAGCCTCCGGGGATTCAGCCCCCATCTGGTTTACAGCAATAACGTGTGCTGTGTAGGTATTTTTCGGTAATCCGGTAAGACGCGTGAACGCCCCCGGAACCTGGACAGACATGACCATCTGACCATTACGGCGAATGATCACTTTGTTGTAGACCACCTGCCCGATGTTCTGCCAGGACAGAATGCCCTGTACGACCTGCCCGATTTCCTCCACGGTGTATTTCAGGTTCTGCGGCTGCGCCACGCCACCAGATGGCAACTGAGTAAACGGCGGTCTCTCAATCGGTTTACCGATGGCATCGCCCCATACATCCGCTGTTTCCTGTTTCAGTGTCAGTTGCACGCCGTTCTGCACACCGAATTTCCTGTCCGTCACCCGCATCTCAACGTTCACGATGCCAATAGACGGGAAATTGACCTTCACATACATTCCGGGACGATATCGGTAACCGCTGAGATTCAGCGTAACGTTCATCGTTCTGGCAATACGGGTACGCTTTAACCTCACATCAGCGAGGCGCTGCGCCTGAAACTCACTCGTCACAAATCGCAGTTTCATATCCTGCGATATTTCCACCCCGTCTTCTGCCACCCATTCACTGACAGACACAGAGGGGAAATCCGCTTCGGTATAGCCCTGCTGCGGATCGACGAATGTCCCCTTGATAGTGTTAACGCGTTCCGCCTGAGAGACCTCCGGCATGATTTCGATATCACCGGCCAGCTGGCTTTCAGTGATCACTTCGGTAGCGGGTCCGTAATAAGCCCCGACCAGAAGACCATGTTTGCCCGCGGTATACGTTACATCCCCGGCGCATGCCGCCAGCATTCCTTCCAGAATACTGACTTTATTTTCACTGAGATCGAACTCTCCGTTAATCGTGTAACGCTTCTCAACGGTATTACTGCCAGTAATCACATCCTCATCACAGATGTTCGCTGCTTCCTGAAACTGTTCCCAGAGAATATCGGCGTCAGGCACTTTCAGGTAATTGCGGTAATAGTCCAGGATAACCAGCGCCGCATTGTTGCTGTAACCCGTCAACCCCGTCCGTGGGTCATAAACGGCACGCCCGTACTTTTCTACCTTGATATTCGGGATACCTGACGGGAATTTTTCTGCACTGAATTTGAGGGACACGCGCAGCCACGTGATCCCCTTTCCGATCATGTCTTCTTTCCATGACGGACAGTTTGCCAGCATATATGGATCTACGGTCTGCCGATTGGTGTGCAGCTCAAAAGATGCATGCTCCGGAAAACTGCTGATCGGTTCGTCACCCAGCCAGACGGTTCCAGTGCTGGATAATGAGTGACCCGCCAGCGCAACAGCCAGGTGCAGCATTTCACCGTCATCCTGTTGCCCCGACTCTTCCTCTGAAAAGAACAATGTTCCCGCTGTCGTGGTGTGACCATAAACAACCGTTTTGGCGCTGGCGGCGGCACGAAGGACCTGTTTACGTTCCGATGTGTCACGGTAGGAATCCAGTGATGGCTTTTTGGTCAGCGCTTGAGTTGCCACCTGGGCGGCCACGGTGATAGCCATTGCGATCCCGTAATACTGATATGAGGCGGCGGCACCTGCAGCAACGGTCGCAATAATAGGAATAGCAGCAGGCATTAACGCACCCTCCAGACACTCAGCGGCTTAACCCGCAGACTGACAAGACCATTTTCACCAGGTACCCATACAACGCCGGAATACACCACCCCGGCACACCGCGATCCCGCATTTTCAACAACGGCAATATCCCCACGCTGCGCCAGCTTCACCGGCACTTCATCGAGATACCGGGCCAGCACCTTTTCAAGCGAACCGCCACCGCGCAATATCGCCTTTTTTGCCCCATGTTCGCTGTCGTAGGTTCCGCGCCAGCCTGCCGCAAAATCCTCGCCGCACATGGCCTGAGCACAGTCCGCCGCGAACAGGCAGCAGTCATGGCTGCCCCATAAAAAAGGCCGCTTTTCAGCGGCCCTTATTACGGTGATTAATCTGTTATGCCAGTCCGGATGCTTCATGTTGCCTCACTTATAGGTAAATCCTGGCGCATCTTTTTTACTTCCCCAGTAAATAGAACGTTCAGACATCTGCGCTACATACCGGAATATACGGTCGCCGGGATAAGCAGCCTGCTGCGATTCATCTGTATAGCGATCAGGGAAAGGACGCTGCCAGTCTTCAAAAATATTACTGAGGGTGTACTGCAGGGCGTTTGTCCCGCCAGCGGTCGCCCCCGTACTGGATACCCGCCCTTTGAACAGGAGATCAGCAACCTGGACAACGCCGTTATCATCCATGGCCACCAGATAGATTTCGGCATTTCTGCCAACACAGCGCTCATTCAGCGTGGTGGCAAAGAGAGCCATATCCAGACCGGAAAGGGTCATTTTGACCTGTGTCGGGCTGGTTGTGCTGGTTTCACTGGCATCATCAACAGAGCCCATGCGGCCCATGCCGTAATAAACATAGCCGCCGAGAACCAGCGTCCCGGTACCGGAATGCACATAGACGGTGCCGGATTCAAACTGAATATTGGCGGCGATCGCGACCGTCACCCTGTCACGGGATAACCAGTCCACCATTGAATCCGAAAACGGGAAATACAGCATTAAAATGCCTCCTCAAGCTCCAGCGTGTAACTGGTAAAAACACCCGGCACACGGTTACCGGCACCCTGTTGGTTATCCTTCAGTTTGAAAATGCCGTAGGGTTTCGCAACCTCAATGGCAGCATTAGCAGGCGGCGAACTACGCAACATCGGCGCAAATGCAATCATTGCGGTACCGTTCGCCGCGCTCGTCACATCGGCTGTAACCATCTTTAGCTCGTCGTTAACAGTGAAATAATCGCCCTGTCTGAGCACCACTGTTCCCGGCGTCCAGCCCTTACTCTGAAGCTGGGTTCCGGTCTGATTCGCGCCATCAACAACTGGCGTTCCAGCAGGTGTTCTGCCACTTCTCCCCCAGTCACGGACTTTTACCCTGCCATACTCACCATCAAGCGAAGCCACCAGAGCATCAATAAGCCTGGACTTTTCATCTGTCAGGTTATTAAAGGTCAGGGAACATACCCAGCGGGTACCGGGGAAGCGTGCGGTTTGTGATGATCCATTGAAGGGAGAACGAAAAGTTTTGGTATTACTCTCCGGTCGCCAGGTTAGCGACGCGGGACAGACATCTTCCGGCCATTCGAGTACAGCCATAGATTCTCCTGCATTACTCTGCGCATGTCAGCGCTACTGATCATTTGTCAGGATGTTACTGGTTTACATACCTGGTTATGGTTGTTACTCAGCCCGTCAGTGGTGGGACACTGGCGTTCTCTGGTTAGGAGGGACGGCTGATTACCTCTGGATAAGGAAATAAAATGAAGTTTTACCTGTCTAAAGTGCAACTGCTACACATTGGAATGCCAGGTGATTACGAACCAGAAGCCGGGGCTCCAAATGTCAGATTTACCGTTTATGGCGAGCACGGAGAAAGCATCACCAATCATATATTCATTGAGAATGCGAAGAATCGCTCTCTGGCGGAAATTGAAAAAGAGATAACCCAGTACATCAGAGAAATATACTCTTCATAAACCGATTGATCGACGCAACGGACCACGACAAAGAAAGTCTTGATGTATTTGTTTTATAGCTGCGGCAGTAGCTTCTTCAGTTGATTTTGACATTGCCAATGATAGTTCAGCGGTCTTATGTTTGGCCGCTTCTTTCATATCAGATATTTCTTTTTCCAACTCTGCAACTCGTTGCTCTAAAGTCATAACTGTCTCCCGCCTTTCGGCTTAATGAATATTATTAATGCATTACACACCAAGTAAGCGCCTCGCCTGGCCTCTATTAGAGAAGTCCTGCAAGATATCCTGACGCGCCTGCTTCGCACCGTCATTCGCTCCCTGTCGCGCAGCTTCCTGCATAGCCTGCTTCAGTGCAGCATCTCCGTTACCGGAAATAGAGAAATGCTGCTGAATAGTTTGCTGGAGCTGAGCCCCGCCACCGCCAACAGAAGAAACTGTGTCATCCACCATACGAACACCGAGATTACCGTCAGCAGTTCGCGTCAGGGGCATTATCGCTTCAGGGCCAGCCTCTCCCATCAGACCTGCACCTTTTGCAAATGCAAACATCGTCGGGCTATTCACGACGCCATTACGGAAACGACTCAGATCAGGGGAGTCCATTACGCCGCCCTTAGCGAATTTCAATTGAGATGCCGCACCAGTATAAGCTCCGGACGGTGTTGCACCGCCAGCGGATGCTGCACCAGCTACTGAACTACCAAACATCCCACCCAGTGAACCAAACCAGCCGCTATCACCAGCAGATTTAAGCGTGTTGACCATAATTGCTCTGAGCAAGACTTTCTGCAGCTCATTCAGCACACTGTTCGCCCAACTTGCCCAGTCAGCTTTATTACCACTGAGGGCGTCAGCCATGTTGTCCACCAGACCATCAAGGGTGTTACCGACTAAATCTGACACCTGAGTGTAATAATCGCTGGAAGTATCTACCCAGTTAGCCAGGCCATTCTGCGCACCGGCTAGCCAGTTACCCTGCAATCTATCCAGTTCATCATAATGAGAACGGTATTTATCGAGTCGTTCCGCCAGCGCTTTGTCCAATTCCTGGTTATAACGGTCATAATCCTCCTGGCTACGAATATCTCCGCTCTGATAGCGCCGTTGCAAATCCTCTCGCTTCTCCAGAAATTCGCGTTCAATGCTGAGTTGCTCACGCACCCTTTCGCGGGCTTTATCACCAAGCCCTGCGCCAATGACATCTGCATCAAGGGAAGCCGCTGAATTCGCATTTTCGCGCTGAAGGTTCGAAACGTATTCAGCCAGTTTTAGATTTTCCTCGTTCGCCTTTTTTACGGAATTTAGGCGATCAACCTCTGTAGCCAATTGTTCAAGGCGTTGCTTCTGTGTTGCATTAAGTCCAGTTAGCTTACCGTCAGCGATATCAAATTGTATTTTTTGTTGTTCAGTAACCTCTGCGCTTTTTTTTCCAGTGGTGTCGATGAGAGCAATCTGACGGAGGTAACTTGTCTCCATTGATTTAAAAGCTGATTCAAGTTTTTTTGCTGAAGCAGCAGTTTTTAATTTCCCGTTTGATTCTCCTGCGCCAAGACCATAATCTGTTTTAGATGAAGAATAATTACCTAAGGTTGCTGGATATAGAGGTAGGTTATTTCCTGCTTTAAGGATTGCTCGGCGGCGTTCAAGCTCTGATCGTTCAGCCAGTTTCCCTTCCACATCCATTCCTAATCTGTTGAAATCAGCAAGATAACCTTCGTCATTTAAATCTGCATCAAGGTTTCTTATGCGACGATCAATTTCCTCTATAGATGCATTCTCCCCTACTGCCCGCCCCCCTTTGTAAAGATCGATGAGTTTTCCTGCTTCAGCTCCAACCTTAACAAGCCAGGTAGCGAGGTCGACCACGCCACTAACAAGGTTGGTGATACCTTTGATAACTTCAGGGTCTTTAAATACATCACCCATGTCGCTAATTGATTTCTGCAGGTTAGAAAGGTCAACCTTTGCTAATCCAGCTGATAATTCAATCTTAACCCCTTTAACTTGGTTTTCCATATCCTCAAAGATTGAATTAACTTTTACGAGACTTTCTATATCGGTATCATCTGGTGCTACGCCAAATTCTTTCGCAGCCTTAATATATTTTTGTAATTTATCACCGCCCTGATCAAGCAAAGGAAGCAACTTAGAGAGATCGTTACCCAAGCTTTCAAGAATAGTAGTCTTTTCAGCGTTTGTTTTAATCTTGCTCAGAGCATCACTTATGGCTAAAAGTTGCTTATCCGGCGATTCACTCGATAATTTTTTAGCTGATAAACCGAGTGCATCCAATGCATCTACAGCCTCACCTGATTTATTCAGTACCGAGTCACCAATTTTATCTCCGATATCTTTAAAAATATCAGCCATTTGATCGCCTGAAACACCTGCTTTTTCTGCAGCATACTGCCAAGCAAGTAATGATTGAGTAGACATGTTGAGCGACTTAGCCCAACGGTCAGACTCAGTAATTTGCCTGGAGGTGTTTTTTAACAGGTTGTATCCAGCCACACCTACGCCAATAGCAGCGGCGCTTGCTGCAGTTGCTGCCCCTGTGAATGCAACAGCTACAGATTTTGCATCCTCTTGAATCTGTTTTCGCCATTTCTGCGATGCCCTTTCAGCCTGGCTTAGGCCGCCAACAAAGCCGCCAACTTTGGCAATTAAGTCTATCGTTAATGTACCTAATGATTTACTTGCCACGCTGTCCTCCAGGTAAAAAAAAGCCCCGCAAAGCGAGGCATTTTAATGCTTATTAAATAGTGTAAATATTACTTTTATTTTTTCTTTGCTTGCTCTGGATAATCTGAAACATCAAAATCGAACCCCTGTTCGCCAGATTGATAAAATGTCACTCCAATAGTGATTTTTTTATTGCTCTTGATATATTTTTCGAAAGACTGTGGGTTATCAAGAAAAATCATATCTGATCTTCCAGACGCCTCACTACTTGCAGTCCAGGTTTTTACCTTTCCGTTATCGCCCTTCGTTCTTATTGAGCAATCTGAGTAACCACATACAATCTGCCCTTTAGATATCACGACATAGGCATCAGTACCTTGTTTTCTTTTGCGGAAAACCAAGTTGAGTACAGATCCACCATCAACGTTGTAAGGGAATGGGAAATTAACATGATTTTTCGACGTATTATAAAAAATCTCCCCAACCTCACCAGTCACGCTATCTTTCGTGGGTTGGTTATGCCAGTTAATAACTGTAACTGGTTCTTTTTTTACCTCTACTTCTTTCACGACATCATTTTTCAACTTATCATTGCTTACCTGAGTGCTCCCCACTGTTTGGCTAGGCGCTTCTTTTTTATTGCTTACTTTGCCAATAAAAAAAAGAAGGATAAGAACCCCTACAAAAATAAAAAACACCATCATACATCCCGATGGACCTTTGTTTTTTTTTGCTATGGGAGCTCCGCACTTTGGACATGATGTGGCCTTGTCAGATACCTGTTCTCCACACTCTTTGCATTTAATTAAAGCCATTCCTTGATCTCCTTATTTTTAGATAGGGTAGCAAGGAAAGCGTTTCTAATAAATTCTACTTTTCAATTCCACGTCCTCATCGCTTCCTGCAGGCTAATTGGTTCGTTAGCGGCGACGCGCTCTACCGCTGCAATGTGAGGAGCGAAGTCAGCAATGCTGAATGCCGGCGTGTTTGTACCGCGATTCACATTAGCCAGCACAGAAGAAATCAGCGCTGCGCCCCATTCCGTCCGCATCATAGGGTTCAGGCTTCCGTATTTTTGACGATACTGAACCCACTGCTGGAACTCAAGGAAGCTAAGGCGTTCCTGCGCTTCTGAAATGGTACGTCCACCAATCCCGTTAAGGACTAGTTCGCACCAGATTTCGTCTTCTGCGCTGAGTCCGTCTTTCCCAGATCATTAACTTCCTGAATGGCCACCAGCAAAGCAACTGTAAGTTTTCCATCCAGTGCGCCACGTTCCGGATCAGCCTCACCGGTCACATCAGCAACGGTAAACACCTGATGCCCGTCTTCGTCACAGATTGATGCTGCAATACGGCCAGCAACGCCATCAATCTTGCCAAGACCGGCGAGAACGTCAGATGTAGCAGTGTGATAACCCAGAGGGCGAACATAGGTTGTGGCAATGTGCTCTTTCCCGTCAGCACCTTTCCATTTAATTTCTTTCTCAACAGGACGACCAGTAAAGGCGCCAGTTTTCTTCAGCGTATCAAGAGTCAGTTTCATGTTGTTTTCCGGTATAAACATCAATGGGGCGGGGAATATTCCCCGCGCTTAATTAACTGCCTGGTTGCGCTTTCGGAATCCATGCCCCCTGGCCGGAACGCTGGATGGTGGCAGATGTCTGCACGACGGTATTACCCTGGAAGTCAAACGGGAAGTCGGAAACATAACCTTTGAACACGTACCAGGTACGATTTGAAGGCAGAATCAGTCCATCAACAGCATCAGGGGAACTACCCGTTGTTGGTTCAGACTCACCATCAGACCAGCCGATCGCAAATGTCACATCGCTCTGATCGTTTGATTCAGCCATATTGCTGAGCATCAGGTGGCTGGCATTCTGTGGATCGGCGTTAAGCGTGGCAGTCGCCTGCCCCGGAGTACGCAGACCCTTTTTATATTTTCGGGTGTTACGTTCACTGAGGCAGGTATCGTCAATCTGATCTGCCGGGCTGCCGCCTGGTGTGAATGCCGTAATGCATTCGATTTCGCTCACGACACCATTCGCGAGCACAAAAAGTTGAGTGCCTTGAGTCACTACTGACATAGTCATCTCCGGATATAAAAAACCGGCTTATAGCCGGTGTGATGTGAGTTGTTTTGAGTTATCGGTTGACCAGCCAGTCAACGTCGAATGAATAACGGTATTTGAGGGTTGCGGGGTCTCTGCCCTGCGCAGCCCAGCGAGCAATGTAAGCCTTGCGCTGAATGACATCGCGCAATACTCGCGCCACTGCAAGAGCATCGTCATCAGTGTCGCCATACACATCAACCTGAATAGAATAACGGTCGATGTCAGGGTTCTGACTCAGGTAATTTTCAGGTTCACCGCCCACGTTCTGCCAGACCGCGTAGGGATACACCAGGTCATCATCATGCATGCCAAACGGATAAAGCCTGACCGGGTGGGCTCCGAGTAGCTCTTTTACTTTCGGGTCTGTCGAACAGACGGAAAAAACTGGAGCAATCATGCTGTGGTTCCTTTCTTCTGCGCGCGAGAGACAGCCCTGTCGATAGCTTTTTCAAACTCGGTAGAGAAAACGTTAACTACCTGCATATCAACACCATTCATCGCGGGCCTGAGAATTGGTTTAGCTGCAACATGTTCTGTTCCAAACTCCAGAAAACGCCAGTACCAGGTAGCTCCACCTGGGTTTCCCTTACCAGAACCAGCAATCTCCCCCATTTCCGATAAAGATGTTTGCCCCAGTCTTGCTCTACGGCGATCAGTTTTCCTTTGTTCACGAGCACTTCTGGTTGCCCTGGCTCCGCCAAGTACGCCAACGCGGAAAGCTATATCACCAGTTTGCCTGTATTTCCGGCTATCAAATCTCGCTACAATATTTTTAAAGATGGCTTCATTGGTAAGTGGATCATCCACTCTTTGAGCATTCCCTCTCGCCCTGTCACGGATAACTTCAGCAGCCTTTCTAAGTGCAAATCGCCCTGCTTTACTTTTTGTCACATCAGTAATTGCTGACATTTTCCCCAGCAAAGAATCCAGTCCGGTAAGGTTTACTTCTACACCATCAGCCATCGTTTACCCCTTCTGAGCACGGGAGCGTAAGGTATTCACGCCCGCTTTTCGGGTCGGGCAAAACACCTTCGATATTGTAGATGCCACCACGAAAAAGAATACGGTGTTTCCTGGTAATCCCTGCACGATAGTTAATAACAATGCGAGTGGTTATTTCCCCCTGAACCGCCTGCGCAGCAATAAATTCACGCACTGACGACGGGGAAACTTCCGCCCAGACAGTTGCCACATCCCGCCAGGTGTTTTTTACGGCTCCCGTTGTCGGGTTTTGATCTTTTACCGTCTCCTGCAGGGTCACCCTGTGACGTAATTTCCCGGCTTGCATATCACCCCCTCGGTCTTTGACTCAAGTAAACGGGTCGCTCGTCGCCTAATGAAGTAGCATCAATACCTTCATCTCCGGCCAGTGACTGGATAATGACATCACACAGGGCTTCATTTGATTCAGCCAGGCGGTTTAACGCTTCCGTCTGCCCTCTCTGCGCTTCGTTCTGTTCGCTCAGCGCTGCTATCAGCGCGTTTACCTGTTGCTCGTTCATAAGCTATTTTCACCCACTTTTTTATCCACTAGCGCTGCTGATAGCACCCGGAACATGACATTTATCCCCCTTAAATAATCGTTGGCAGTCGCAGCTCCCAGATAAGCATCGTCACATCAAAAGGTAACTCGCCCTGCTTTAAATTCTGCACTGTTGTGCCATCAGGATCGTTGTAAAGCTTAGTGACAAGGCGTAACGTCGCCTCCTTTGCCAGCGAACATTCTTCACTTTCCAGCGGTCGGTTATTGGTATCAACGATTTTGTCCCTGCTGCCCTGGCAAAAACGAATAATTGCGGAACTTGCGGCACGGATTTTTCCTGTTAGATCATTGTCGCTATGGTCCCCATCAATACGGCAGTGGTCTTTAACCTCATCAAGAGTGACGAGTTCAATCATGTTTTATCCCTCCCATCACGACCGCGCTTGGCGGCCAGCGTCCAGCCTTTAGCGCCTGTTTCACCAGGCTTACCCTGCGTCTGTTCGTCACAGTGCCAAAGAGAGCCGCCCCACGTCACAGTGTCGCCAGGCAGATATTCATCACCTGATTTGAATACGCCCCGGTACACCATAACTGGCAAATCAAAAGTTTTTTTCTCACTGGCACCACTGGCGTGGTTAACGGTGACAGTGAAGTTACGCATCCCTTCCTTGCCGACATCAACGCCAGCAACACCATCAACTACACATTCCCAGCCACGCATGCCGTGAGTTTTCTCATAGGCCCGCCAGAGGCCTCCGTTATGGGTGGCATAAGAACCACGGGGATAACTTTTTGACCCATCAATAAAAGGCAGTAATTCCAGCGCAAGCGCATCGCGGCCATCTTCGCCGGGCCTGCCAGGTTCCGGCGCGGGGATCTCAGCCATAGCCTCACTGATGAGAGCTTTAACATCAGGAATTTCCGGCATTGCTGCCGTAATAAGCTCCTGCAATACAGGTCTGATGTCCTCCACTGTCACGCTTTTGCCGTCCTGCGGTACAGGAATTTCCGCTACGGCTTCACTGACGGCATCGTCAACGGCCTGTTTGAGTGCCTCCGGATCGTAGTCTTTGCCGTCTTTCGGCACAGGCATTTCACCAACTGCCTTGCTGACCAGCTCCGCCAGAACAGGGAGAATCTCTTCCACTGTCACGCTTTTGCCGTCCTCCGGTACGGGAATTTCCGCTACGGCTTTACTGACGGCATCGTCAACGGCCTGTTTGAGTGCCTCCGGATCGTAGTCTTTGCCGTCTTTCGGCACAGGCATTTCACCAACTGCCTTGCTGACCAGCTCCGCCAGAACAGGGAGAATCTCTTCCACTGTCACGCTTTTGCCGTCCTCCGGTACGGGAATTTCCGCTACGGCTTTACTGACGGCATCGTCAACGGCCTGTTTGAGTGCCTCCGGATCGTAGTCTTTGCCGTCTTTCGGCACAGGCATTTCACCAACTGCCTTGCTGACCAGCTCCGCCAGAACAGGGAGAATCTCTTCCACTGTCACGCTTTTGCCGTCCTGCGGTACAGGCAGGGCGGACACCGCCTCGCTGACCATAGCGCCGATATCTGGCAATTCAGGAGCCTCAGGAACCGGAAGAGATACCACTGCATCGGCCAGCAGCGTGGTAAAGTCAGGTGCCGGAGTATCCTTCAGTGCCATGACCTCCAGTGAGAGCTGTTTAAGCTGCTCTTCCGTTGTTCGCTGATAGTCACTGAGGCTTTTTATGAAAGACTCGCGAAGTTCGCCAAGCGCAAGAGAAAATTCCTCTCCAAGAGCCCTGATAAGGGAAAGTTCACGTTCATTCATTTGGTTAACAATCCTCTCAGCATGGCTTTTGCCGCTGTCAGTTCAGTTTCAGACATAGATTTCCCTTCCGCATCGTCAGGCGTGGTATGGCTGCCGGTACCGGATTTGGCAAACGGATCATCAGAAGCGTCACGCCGCGCCAGTGCCTCAAGACTGAAGTTCTGCTGCTGAAGATACAGCGCATCGCCTCCGGGTAAGGGAGGAAGGTTTTCACTCCGTCGCGCCTCATTTGGCGTCAGGATGGTATTTTTCACACCCTCGCCGAGTGATTTGATACGGCGTTCGCTGTCCATACGCAGCAGCGCATTCACATCAAATTCAGTACCTGAATCCCCCTCAAGCCCGAAAGCCTCATCCAGAAGTAGTTCTATCGACTCAATGAGCGACTGAAGGCACTGCGAGTAATACTGCTGGTCCTGCGCTTCGATATTGTCATGAGTGGGTAATTCACCAATGCCAACCTTATAGGCCGGGACATGAAAGACAGAACAGATGATCTGCGCCGTCATGCTTAACTGCTCAACAGTCTGCGCATCAACGGCTGATACCGTTGTCGGGTTATACTTCGCGCCATTGCTCAGAATGGCGGTCTTACCTGAATTCTCACCGGAATAACCAGAATCCCAGTTGTCTTTAATTTTTCTGGCGTTATCTTCAGTCAGGGAACCAGGTACTTCAATCACGCCGCTCGGCTTTCCTCCGTTGCGGAAAAAATAGGCCGAGTTTTCCTGAATGTGATGCCCCTGCATCGCCGCGAGCCCAGCGGCGTAAATGGGAGACAATCCGATGAGCGGATGGAAAAGGCAATTGAAGCGATCGTGTATTACTTCGCGCGCCGGGACTGTAATCGACGATTCAATTCCGGTCATATTGTCAGGGTTTATCTGGTAGAAGACAGAACCATCATCCGCCACCAGCGGGGTAACCTTGTTCCAGTCCAGCAGCCTGAGTTCGGTAATTTTCCCTGCGTTATTACGTATTTTTAACGCCACCGTATTTCCGTGGCATAACTTCGAGCTCATCCAGTGCTCAAAGAACTGGATCCGGTTCTGAAAGGCATTTGGCCTTTTGTACAGTGCCGGAATATCCCCTGTTTTTACTTCCTGCATGACCCCTTTTGTGTCACGGCGCATCAGCCGTGGCGGCATCTTGGCGATATCACTCGCAATCAGTGATATGCAGGCGAACACAGCATAATAAGAAAGAACGGTGTCCTGATTAATTTCAAGGTTACGCTGCCATGCCCCGGCGAATGGTTCATGCATAAAGCCGAATAATGGCGACCAGCCTCCGCGGCTGACAGGCTGCTGCAGGGCTTTTTCTTTTCCCTGTTTTCTCCGGAAAGGATTCCACATTAGCCGTTCTCCGCTTTTCGCTTGTTCTTTTTGCCACCAGTACGCGCGCCGGTGAAATATTCAGCCTTGCCAAGCAGCACCAGCACCCTTGCGCACCGATCGTCTACGGATTTTACGTCTCCCGGAACCGAATCATGGGTACGTTGCAGATATCTGATTTTTGCCATGCATTACGGCGGGGTTTCCCCCGCCCTCCTTCCGCCGTTTAGCTGCCCTGGTTGGAGCTGTAGTTCACTCCAGAAATAACCGCCACCGCTGCCGTGCGACGGCGCTTCCAGTTGATCCAGCGCTCGGCGCGGATAGCCACACTGTTGGTCTGGAACATGGAAACCAACTCAGTTCCGGTTGGGGTGATGCTGTCGCCGGTTGGTTCGCTTTCCATTTCCAGAGAGGCTTCACGCGACATGTCCACCGCCACGCCGCCATCATCAGCCAGATAGATATCCGGTGCGTTAAGCAGCGTCAGGTTGGTGCCCGCGAACTGGGAAACGATAGCCGGAAGGCCCTGGAAGGTGCCGCCAAGCAGGGTCATTTCCGGATACATTTTTTGTCCCAGTGCGTTTTTCTTCATGGACAGCGCCAGCGCGTTAGTACTGGACATGATCCATACGCCGCCCGTCGGTTGCAGATTATTCGAAACAAACTGGGCGAAGGCCGCTTCAGCATCAGCATCCGGGTCACCGGTAGACGGAACGGCCACAATACCGTTGGTTACTGAGGCCGGAGAGACGTTAGCAACTTCAGCTTTCGCCGGGTTGATAAAGTCTGTATCCAGACGAGCAATGACCGCTTCAGCCAGGGCGTTACGCACCAGCGCATCGGCTGCCGGGTTGGAGAAGCGGATCAGTTCATCGGTCAGTACCGCGATAGCCGCCACCTTGGCAAAACTGAACGTGATCGATTCAAAGTCGAATTTGGTCAGCGGTTTGGCCTTGCCCTGCCCCACCCAGTTCGCTGAGCCGCCGGAAGTCTGCGCCGGGATACGGATGTTGAACGGAACCTGACGCAGGGCCGGGATACCACCCTGCCCGAAACGCCCGATAATGGTTTGCGGGCGGAGGAATTCAACAAAATCCAGCGCATATTCCTGATATTCAACCAGCGCACCAGCCCACTGAGGGTCGGTGGTAGTACCGGCGCCCACGGCAGCTTTCAGTACATGATGCAGTTTGGCGTCGTCAGGATACTGTTTGCGGGCGATCTCCAGCGCTTCGGAACGACTGCCGTTAGCGGCGGCCAGCGCCTTCGCAAAGCGGGCAAAGGCAATACCTTTTTCCAGCTTCTGTTCGACGCGGATGATGCCTGGTGCACCAGCCTTAACGGTAGTGACTTCGCCAGTAGCGGCTTTTGCTACCGGTTTAGCGGTCGATGCCATATTGCTTTCCATATCGCGCAGGCGTTTCAGATGCTCATCAACCGCCTTAATTTCGGTAGACGTGTCGTCGTAGCTTTCAGTTTCTTCTGCGTCAAGCGTACGGCCTTCATCAGCAGCTTTACTCATGATGTCGCTCAGCGAGGCTGCCAGCGCTGCACGCTTCGCTTCGAAGCTCTTGATTTGTTCTGCAATATTCATCGAATTGGTTCCTTTTTTGGTATTGGTTGCTGTAGCGCCAGCGGAAATGGATGATTTAACGACGGTTTTTTTATTGCCGGACGCGGCAAGAAACTTGCGATCGATTGATTTAACAGACTGAATGGAGCAATCACCGTTGGCAGGAACAGTTACAGCAGAAAGCTCATACCACTCCCACGAAATAAACCGGATGCCGCCATCGTCAATAAAGCTGTATTCAATGGGCTTAAATCCGATAGAAAGCCCACGGACAAGACCCGTTTTGATAGATGCCCACGCTTCATCAAGCCTGGCGACCAGTTGCGATGGCATATCCGCATCTGGTTTTACCAGCTTTGCTTTAATCTCGATGCCAGTGTCGGTGACATTTGCTTCTGTAACCTGGCCTATTGGCTCGTCATGCCAGTGTTGCCACAGCAGAGGTAACGGAAGAGTAAATTTCACACCGGCAGGGTCTACAATGTCGCCATAGCGATCAGGTTCAGGGGTACTGGCGATGCCGGTAATCTCCCGAGAGTCCTCATTGACCGCCTTTACCTGCATCAGGCTATAGGCGCGATTATTCATTTGCTGTCCTCCAGAAACGAAAAAACCCGCCTGTGCGGGTCATTAACTGACGTGTTTGTTATACGAAAAATACCTGGTAATCTTTTTTGGCAGGTTCAGGGTTAAGGGCCATAAGGGAAACAGCGTTGAACAGCGCCATCAGGGGATCAATCTTGCCCTTGCCACTGGCCTGCTTGGTGATCAGAATGGCGTTGCCTTTCGGCTCAACTCTGGCATTACCGACACACCACGCCATCATCGGCTGACCACCATGTATCAATACGCCCTCGGCAAGCTTTCTCTCGGTGGTTTTAATCGCGCCGCCAAGTCGCCAGCCCTGGCTGACACCGACTACCGCATCAGCGGGAATTCCCGCCTCAATAAGTGCATCGAGTATCTGCCCGACCCCGGAAGGGTCAATGCCGATCTTGTCGAGCAACTCCGCTGCATGGATTCGGCTGACGTATTCGGCCACCTCTTCCGTATCCTGTCCGACGCACTTCACGATGGTCAGGTCACCGGCTCTCACGAAGTCGTGAAATCGGGATTCCTCACTTTTACGCCGGCGAACCGCTATCTCATGTGCCCATGCATGACACCAGCAGAGCCATTCTCGTGTTGCAGCGTCACGCCCGACCGCAGAAACACCCAGCAGATCATCAAGGCCGCCGCCGTCTATCCCAACGGTGATCACCTCTGATCGCCGTAGTAAGTCTTCAAAGCTGACACGCTGTGCCTGTTGCTCCCAGAAATCGACGCCCGCCCAGCGATCGGTGCGCAGGTTCAGCCCAATTTCAATATTGAGGTGCTTGGCCAGAAACTGCTGCAATGTGCCATCGGTTTTTGCCTGATTTTTGCGAAGCTGGTCTGATATCCATTCAGCGCTGACCGAGAGCCCGATATTCGGATTAGTAATGTAGAAATTATCCGGATCGAGATAGGCCTTTCTTTCAACCATGCTTTGTGGGAACTCATAGAGAATTCCCAGCGTTTTGGGATCGTTGATTTTTCCGTCGCGTACAGAGCGCCAGTAATCAAGGCGTTCTTTGAATACGCCAGCAGGCGGCTCATCGCTTTGAGTGGTGAGGTAGATAACCCACCCTTCATTACGGGATACTTGTCCGCCCGTCGCCTCCATAAACATCGCTTCGGCATTGGCGCGTTTGCCAAAAAGCCAGAGTTCGTCGACAAGGATCCGGCCGGACTTTTTACCGGACACCGTATCAGTATCAGCGGCCACGACTTTCAGTGTGTTACGCGTCACCCGGTGCGTGATAGTGCGGATATGATCCTGTATCTGGAACATGTCGGTGAGTTCATCATCAGCGCGTATCATCCCGGCAGCAGGCTTAAAGCTGTTGTCGGCAACCTCTTTAGTCGGTGCCAGAATCAGGTGTTCTTCATCCTCTCGCCAGCACAGGATAAGTGCGGTCAGCATAATGCCCGCCGCGATTGTCGATTTGGTGTTCTTCTTCGATATCAGCAGCCCATATTCGCGAATCAGCTGGTTTCCTGTCTCAGCGTCATAACCACCGAAGATGACCTTGACGAAATCGAACACCCATTCTTCAGAACATTCTCCGAATGTGGGCTTGCCCGGCAGGTCAGAAACCCGCAGTTCCCGGAAGATACTCAGCGCCTGCGCCGCTTGATCAGGAAAAATGGGCGGCGGAATGATGGATTCACCGGCGACCAGGCGCGCTTCCCAGTCCGTACAGGCTGTAGACCACTGCGCCATACGTCACCCCTTATTATTATTCACAACCAGTTTTGGCGGAGCCATTGAACCGAACTTACTGGCACCAGCGGCCGCTTTTGCCGCAGCATGGCGCGCATCTTTTTTCCCTGTTTCCCCCTTTTTGGGATGGATATAGGGAAGCATGGCCTTCGCCGCATCCTTTCTGACGTCAATTTCTTCGGTTGAATCGTTCATTACCGCCATAAGAAATTCGAGCGGATCATCAAAAGTCCCGGCAACAGGTGGGGCCTCTGGCGGTGTTACCGGAGCCCTGTTTTTTTCAGGGTTGTTTACCGCTGGGATGTAAACATTTTGACGGTACGTCGGTACGTCGTCTGTTTCGATGACTTCCTTTTTTTTACGTCCAATAAACGCGATGACCTCCGGGTCTTTTGCAAGCTGCGACCCCTTGGACCGTGCGGATTTCTCAGAATATCCCGCCTTTATTGCCGCATCCTTTTGAGACATACCGGACATCAGCGCGACGGCGAATTTTCGCTTTTGCGCTGTTAACATGTTTATACCCTCCAGAGGTGGATTTTTTCTGTGCGTGAGAGGGGGCGCGGTGTCCGGGGCGAAGGGGGTAAGCTCTCAACCCTCCCCCCCCATCCCCTTACCTGTTCCTGGGTGGCGGTAAGACTTCGCCGGTCTCACCTTCAGGTTTCACTGGCTGGTATCCTCCACCTGGGAGCCTGCTATCAGTTTTCTTCGGCGTTCCATATCGGTTCCGCATCTCCCTGCAATGCATCCATGTAGGCTGCGCGCCTTGGCTCAGCTCAATCAGAAGAAGTGCCAGACCGACAATGAAGATCAATACCAACCACCCCATATTCGCCTCATATAATAGTTATTGAATCGTTGTCATTAGTGGCCACAGCATGCTTCATTGCTTCCTCATCAGGCTGTCCCGTCGAGGCTTCACGAGCTGACTTACCCGAGTGGCAATCGATGCAAAGCGTCCACAGATTGGACTCATCGTTATCACCGCCAAACTGTAACGCCACACGGTGATCCAGTTCGCTGTCATGCAGGCCAACGATGCGACTGCACATACAGCAGTGACCACCATCACGGACATAAATTCGGCGCTTCAGACCCACCCTGGCGCTACCACTAATGCGCCGGCTCTCACCATAGGCAGGCTTAATTCGTCGGGTGTCGATGGCTTTTAATCGTGGCTGTAATGTCTTTAGCCTGGACATGTAACCTCCATGCCTGGTGGATTATATGTATGGGAAGGATCAACATCTCAATACAGGAAACACAGCCAGTCGCCATGCGCGGCGGCGCTCTGTTCTGGGTATTAAGTCAGGGTGGCGCTCTACCGGTTCGCCGTCTGCGTGATCAACCAGCGAATAGCACGGGTAGATCACCTCGCCGCCATATGCATCACCAACGGCATAATCAGCAGGCTTACTGTTGTCCCACCGCTCCAGTACACGCTTAATATGATGCTGTGGAACGCTATAGCAGACGCCGTGAATCAGTCGCGGCAACGTGATGTAATTGGTACGCGTCTTGTCGGCCGCTATCAACCGTTCTGCTACCTGCATCTGGTACTGAGGTGGGCGGCCAGTTCCCAGATAAAAGCTCACCAGTGAATCGGGGAAGCGATCTAACCATCCAGTAATCAGAGCCACAAGGTCCGGTACGGGTAGCGCGTCATCCTCAATGATTACCACCCTACAATCCTGCTTTGAAGCCCATTCAAGCGCCCGCCGATGATTCCATGCTGCCCCATGATTGCATGGGTCGATCATCGCATGGGCTGCAGGTCCTATGTGGTATGCCAGCGCTCTCGCCTGTTGCTCTCTGGAATGATGCGCAACCACCACAAACTTCACTTGTGTTTCCACCATGCACCCTCCTTACCGACGCCCTCGGTTTTGAATACAGTGTGAACCAGAGGGCCGGTGATCAGCCTGTCAGCGAATGACTGCGCGACAATGCCGAACGCCAGCATGTCACCCACCGCGGCGCCAGCATGCTCTTTCTTCCAGAAACGATAACTCTCGATCCGGTAGTAAAGACGGATGATGCCGTGAGCGAACGCCATTACATCGGCACGAGTACCACCCAGCAGGCCCGCGTTAATCATCACATCGTTGCGATACGCCTCAATGAACTCCTGATAAATACGCTCCGGATGATTCTGTTTAGCCCAGGCGTCGGCGTAGGTCTTCGGTTCTGAACCGACATAAACCCTTCCTGGCTGCATTTCACCCCACGGCTCGCGTAGCATCTCGACATCGGTGCCATCGGTACACCAGACGAACCGGTATTCTGGATGATCGCGCAGGTGCTGCCAGATGTGCAGCCAGCGCCGAAAATAGACGTTCATTGCGACATCAGGAACTGTCACTAGTAGAGCGCCACCGGGAGCGGAGGTTAGCTGGTCGGCCAGCACTATGGCATCAGCACCCCGGATTGATTTAGCCCAGGTGGTCAGCGCCGTCGGGTCAGGCTGCATTCTGCTACCGCGCTGCGGGTCAGGCTGGCTGGTAAGTAATGTTGTTATTACCACGTCGCGCTGCTGCCGGTATTCAACGTAACCGGTAAATCCAGTATCGCGCCGTTCGTTGTGGATCTTAACGTTACGTTCCACCAGCGCCTGACGGTCTGGCCTCGGTACCGAACGCTCTACGGCCTCGTGCTCATCGAGAGAATGAATCAGCTTTTCTGAACCGACGACGTCAGCGTAAGCCCACGTCGTCAGGCCAGCGTTATGAATTCGCAGGGCGAGGTCACTGTGTTCGTACATGCCACGACCATAAATCGGATCGAATCCGCCCACCTTCTCAATGGCGCTGCGGTGGTAATAGAGCATCACGCCGCGCTGCCCGGTGTACGCCACATGCTGATCGTCACGGTAAAGCACCGAAAGGTCGTTCAGCTTATTGCGTCCAGCCAGATCCAGAAACTGGTAAGCCAGGTGCGGCTCAGGTGATTCGATGTAGGGAAGATGCCAGTTATCAGCGATGGGCCAAGCATCATCATCCCATAAAAAAAAATGCTCGCACCTGGCATCCATTAGGGCTGACAGACTGGCGTTCTTCGAAGCAACAATGCCGAGTGATGTTTCGTGGCGAAGCAACTGCACTCCGTCAGGCACTGCCGCTGCAGGTTTTGAACCATCATCGATAACAACCACCAACGCGCCGGCTGGCAGGTGCTTCAGGTGCTGTTCGAGTGCACGTTTTAAAACTTCGGAGCGCTGATGTGTCGAAATGGCAATACCGATCCGCGATGAAATTGCGCAGGCGGGTGCATACGAGACACCATTAATAGTGACCTGCATTTGATTTTCCTTTTAGGCGTGAGTCTGTCGCACGGCAAAGCCGCCAAAAGTTAACGGATTACCCAAGCTCACTACTGAAATACACTCTTTGATGTGCGCGTGCGATGCGCAATAAAAAGCCCCGCTTATAGCGAGGCTCAAAGTTATGCACATGACACTAGCAATCAAATTGGGATGGGTTTAAATCGTTGGATGGCGTCTTCCACGTCAGGCATCAAAGGCTCACGCCCATGGTGACCAACCAGATACATCTCGCCATTGTCTGAGATGTACTCATTAATAATGAAGACAACTTCACCAAGAGGAAAGGTTTTGTCTGGGGTGTAACGGATTTCACGACGACCATCTTCAATTTCATATACCTCGCCATTACGTCCTTCACCAAATAGCATTACATCCTGCATAAATATCCCCACATGTAGAAAATCTATCCAGACATTATCACAGGCACTCAGTGAATGCCTGCGGTGCGGATTAACACAGCCTTGTTCAAACTAAGTGAAACCATTTCCATATCTCCAGTAATGAATCTTTTATAGAGTCGCAATCTTTACGACTAACTAATGGAAAGGCCTATTGGGCCCTACAACAGGATGGCTGCAACTCGTGGTCATCTCCGATAGCTAATTTCAAGGATATAAAAAATGATTGATCCAACTTTAATTGCTTTACTTATTGCTCTAGCCCCCTTTGCCTCCCCAGTAATTGACTTGCTTATGGAGTGGGCAAGACTGGAGCTAAAAGAGCGATATACCCGTAAAAAACTCAAGTAATAGTTACCCCAAGCACCTTAAGTTTTTTTCTCTTCTGGTCAATCCTACTATCAAGCACAGCCACTGCATGTGGGCACATGGCATCAAGAAAGGCTTTATCCTGATAGGTGGACTGGATTGTCACACCAAGCCAGGCACCACTTTCCAGCATGCCTTTCTGCCGCTGTAGCTCTCTCATCTCGTTATTTAGGTAATACGCTTCACCTAGGTTCTCTACGTTCATTGTGCCGCCTTATAGTTATTTGACTGTCTCACCGAGTCGTAAATGCGTTCACACGTCATCCCGGCGGCATAGCGTTCGTCAGCGATTGCAGCATATCGTTTAGCTTCTGCTGCAATATCTCCGAGCATGTTGGCGAGCATTCCGGCGCTGACGTCGGTTGTTTTGCTTCTGACGGTAGCGGCAAGATCTGCGGTGTGCTTTGCAGCGTCCAGGCGGGCGGCAAGCTTTGTTGCTTCGGTGCGCAGCTGGCTAACAGTAGCAGACAGACCAGCAGCAGTGGCAGCTGATTTAGCGGCTTGTGCTTGTGCATCTTTTACAGCCTCATCACGGGCAATAATGCGCCCTTGTTCAATCATGCGGGCTGCGGTATGCGCGTTCGCTGTTTGCGATGATTCCGCGCTGTCACGTTCCGCCCACTTTTTTTCCCACCCGCGACTGCTCCATACACTGCCGGCGATGAATGCGACGACCACCAGCAGCGAAATAACAATGAACTGATAGCGTAGACTCACTGGTCTATCCCCCAGCACGCCAGCGCGCTTTCCTGGTCCCGTCTTTCTACCTGCCCATAGCAGCCATTTTTCTGGCCTTTGGTCAGGCGACAATCTCGACCACCATCTTTAATCCACCAGCGGATCGCTTCACAGGCGCCTTCACGGTCGCCAGTATTTATTCGCTTATAAAACGTAGACGGGAAACATTTTCCGGGGCCGATGTTATATGGGCAGAAAGAAGCGATACCCGCTTTCTGCGGTTCGGTCAGTGGTACTTTGATATTTCGCTCAACCCACGCCAGCGCCTTGTCGCGTTCAATGGCGTTTACCAGGGCGCATTTCTCAGCTGACAGCTTCATGCCCTGAACTACCGGCCTGCCATCAACCATTGTGGCACCACGACAAATCGTCCAGAGTCCGCCGCCGTCGCGATACGCCTGCTCGCTATTCCCCTCTTTCTCATCCAGAAACTGATCGAGAATAACGGGCGCGGAAGCCCCGGCAAGAATCAAACTAACGACCGCTGCGCTCAGTTTATTCTTCAGCTTTGGTGACATTGCCATTAAGCCGGTCCTCCCTTTCCTTTTGCCTGTAGTACCAGTTCACTGCACAGGTAATAACGGTGCATGCGATACCGACAATAATTGCCCAGTCGCTCAGGCTTAACCCTGCAATTCTGTCGGCCAACATCCAGGACACCTCTTTTGCTGTTTTAGCGGTTTCGGCATATGCCTTCGCTGATACACCGCAGCCGGCAAGCGTGGTTCCTGATCCATATGAAAGTCTGCTGTAAATGGTGCTCATTCTGGTCATAGCCCTACCTCCGACTTTTCGGATGGCATTGTGTGTGATTAAAGGGTCAGGCTTCACGGGCTGGATGTATCAACAAAGCGCGTTGCGGATGACTTCAGTGAGCCTGAAAAGAGGTGAAGCGACGAAAATCATTTTAAGCAGAGTGATATTCATCTAATAATTGCACGTTCAAACAGAGTAACCTGTTAAATTCGCTAGAAATTGAGGAAAGATAATGATCGTCAATCAGTTAAAAACTCTACATAAGAACATGCTCACACAGGGTATTACACGAACTCAGTTTCAATATATGCATAATCATTTAACATTTGATGTACTGTTCATTGCAGAGGAAAATTTCGAGTTGCTATTTGGTGCTGTTGGGCATAACTGTAGCTTTTTTGTCAAAGTTCAAAAAGGCTATGATCTGGTACCAATAATTAGACCAGAGTCAGCCTTTTTATGCCTGATAAAATTACTTAAGCTGACGTCGGATCCTACCAATCGTTTTAGTGCTAAAGCATTTTTCCAAGACTTCGCTTTGAAGATCCCTGAAACAGTCAAAGCACGAAATAGCACACTACCATCTTCCCTTACCCCAGAGATTGATGAGGCAGACAAAGTCGTATTTCTTGGATGGCGTAATAATGGAGAGAGTGGCGGCCACGTAACAGAACCTAATCTACGAAAGACTCTCAATGCTTTCGGAAAGGACATCCATGAGTTCTGTAAGATAAGAAACATCAGTAGTCGATGGTCGCCAAAAAAAGACAAATAAAACATCATTGCAAGAAGTCGCGCCCATCCAAAAATGGGGAGCTTTTCAGTCACTCAGGGCCATCCCATCATCACAGACCGAAAAGCTTTAACTGGAGCGGGCAGCAGGAATCAAACCTGCATCATCAGCTTGGAAGGGTGAGGTAATAGCCATTATACGATGCCCGCATGGTTCGCCACCGAGGGCTCGAACCTCGCACCGTCAACTTAGATGGTTGATGCTCTATCCCGATGAGCTAGTGACGGCTGGTGGACCTTGCTGGACTTGAACCAGCGACCCGGCGATGTAGGACACGACAAAATACGCCAGCCGGCGCGCTGCACTCAGGTCCGCGGCGGTTGCAATGTAAAATACAGCTCCGGCAAATGCGCCAAACACCACGCCGTAATCGGTTCCGGACAGAAATCCATAGACGCTGGCTCCCGTCAGGACACCACCAGCCAGCCCAGTACCGGAAATCGGATCGGACATTTAGCCCCCTCTTAATTGCTGTGAGTCCTCTCAGGAATGAGGGGAAATAGGCTCAGCTTCACGGGCTGGATTTATCAACAAAGCACGTAGCGGATGATTCCCGTGAGCCTGAAATGAAAAAGGCCACCATGCGGCAGCCTCAAAGTAAGTAGGATTGTTTACATAGGTGGGGTGAGAGGACCTTCTAACACCTCTGCTTCACCGTTATGGCATATGTCATCGTCTCTGGTCAGATGCCAGACACCTGTGATTGTTTTACCCGTTTCCAGATCATCAACAGTGTCGTTCGTGTAATACGCCACCTGAACAACACCGATATGCTGAATCCAGTAATACCCTTCCTTCATACATTCCTCCGCGATACTAAGCAGGTAGTATAGAGCGGAGCAGATTATGCAGCGTTGCAAGAAACCACAACTCATTGTTTGCTATCCACGGGGCTAGTTCTGGTCATAGCCTCTTCAGATGGCATTATCAGGTGCGATGTAATAACTCTACTGATGAGCCTCTTTATAGTGCGATTGCACTTCCGGAGTGCATCTAACGTCACAAGCCCACCATAACAAATTGATTTTATTCACCTCTAGAATGGTTCATTTATTGCATAAGGAACATAACAAAATGGAACCAGAGGGATGAAAGATGACAAATACACTTTTTTACCACGTACAATACTGGGGTTATCTTGCAGTTCTAGTATTACTGTATCAGGTAATTTTCAATTGAATGAAACTCATGAGCCTAAAATGAAACAGGCTCGTTCGGATGAGCGAGTCTGAGATTAGAAATTTAGCATTATAAGAAATGAGTGTGGTGCCGGGTGCCTCCCGGTGAGGCTGCCCCGGACAGCAAGCCTCGCGTGCATATTGCGTCAAAGGGATGTTGACTTTACCGGACGCCCCGCCGCACAGGGGGATTCACCACTAAAATAACATACCTTCGGCTGATCCCTGCGTCAAAACAATCGACATAACATTCATGTAATTACCCATGAAGAATATCTGCGGGTGTACAATAAGGAACCGATTAAAAAGAACAACAAGGAGGTAAAATGCGCCATCAGATAGTTATGTCATCTAAAATAAAATCCATAGGTTATTATCCTTCAGAAAAAATTCTGGAGATTGCATTTACTAATTCTGGAACTTATCAGTACATTGGAGTTTCAGCCAAAATTTACAATACCTTTTTAGAGGCTAAATCCAAGGGGCGTTTCTTTGATGGTGTTATCAAAGATAAATACCTTTGCAGAAAAATTGGGTAAGTCAGGGTAAATATACCGTATTAGGTGTTGTTTTAATTTTCGACACCTGGCTCCAGAGATGATAAAGCCCGCGAAATGGCATGCTTTTATCTTTTCTAAGGTTAGACCGACGATGTGACAGGGGTACTTTGCCGTAGCAAGTTCGCGAATACCCCTGTCGTATCGCCGGAAAGCAAAAACCCCGCGCTGGCGGGGTTCTCGTTATATTCAAATTGTTCGCTTTTCGTCGCTGCCATCGTGGCACAGCTCTGCCAAGCATGAATGGATTATCTGATTTTCTGGCCCGTTTTCAACACCATTACCAAAAAATAGCACTAATAGCTAAAATTGATTTCAGTTAGTCTATTCAGATAACAGTTTGCGCGCTTCCAGAAAGACCTTTGCTCTAAATATTTCCAGACACCAACGCACGCGCTTTCTCGCCTCCCCATCAGTTAACCATGGCGCAATCACCTGCAGTTCCCGAGTTATGTCTGAGATTTTTTTTCGGGTGGTGTAATACTGAAGACCAACAACATAAACCGGATCATTTATATCCAGCGCCCGCAGCACGCATTGCTCAACAAAATCGACATCATCATTATGCAGGGCTTCATCAATTACACTGGCAGGTGACTGGGGCCAGAGAATGCTATGTGCCCTGTTCATTGCCTGCTGTCCACGGAAACCCTCTTCACGAGCCTGATTCAATGCTGTGGTGAAGCGCTCCAGTGCCTTTTCTGACCAGTTCCGTCCCTTAAGCACATTCCAGCACGCATGGCCTCGCGGCATACGGGGGGCAGTTTTTCCTCCCACACCCTCACCCCATGTAGTGAGCAGGGATTTAATCCATCCGGACTGGATCCCCGTCAGGAGGATACATTTACCCAGCCAGCTTTTACGTGGCGCAGCTGCTGCTTTTTCAAATGCTGACTGCTGTAGTCTGCGTTGGCGTGGCGTCATGCTTTTAGTTCCTCAATAATTATTCTCCCGGTTTCTCCCCATAATTTTGATACCCGTGCATCCCATATATGAGCATCATTTTCGTAAATGGCGTCCATCAGGGCTTTCATCATATTGTCAAAATCAGGTTTAGCCTGGTGTGGTTTACCGTTGAACTCAGCACGTTTCTTTCTGCTCCAGCTCGCTGGCATCGGAAGAATGAAGGTGACATGCGAACCGCTTTCCGGCAGATCAACCCCCTGCAGACGAACTTCATCACAGAAAGCACGGTAACGCAGAACCTCGGGGCGTTTTCTCCATTTATCAGCACAGGTCATTCTGGGCTTACCAACAGGCGTGATTTTATAATCAGGCATGAGTCGATTCCCCCAGTTCGTAGAGAACCTGCACGAGCAATTCGGTTTCAGTACCGAATTTATTTTCCCAGGACTGCCGCCCGGCATGAATGGCCACTCCATGACCGCCGGTACGATGATGGGTATGACAGAGAGGAATTACGTGAAAATTATCTGCACGAACAGACATCCCGGTACCGGAGCTACAATGATGGATTTCAGCGGGAGTGTCTCCAAGTCCTTTATTGCGGCAGACAATATAATTCAAATCGGCAACGCGGGATAAGTGGAGTTTTTCAGCTTTATTCTTTGATCTGCTCATGCTGCAGCACCAGCACGAACAAAGACACCGCTCACGAAAGAACGGTGTGATTGGGGTAATTCAGTTTTATGCACCATCGCGTTTTCCCGGTTGGCGCAGTGTTACTCAGCAGGCTGTTCAGACCCGTGTTTGAGTATAACCCAACTTATCCTGCATCTGAAACAGGAAGACCAGCTTTCTTTCTGGCCTCTTCCAGTGCCCGCAAAGACGTAACAAATTCATCTTTACGTAAAGCGAATCCCCTCACCACACTCCCCTTCACGAAATAAATCAGAACCGGGCCAGTGTGCTCCGGCAACCCTGGGATTAAATCATCCGGAATTTGCATGAGATGCCCCTTGCAAAGATTCCCACACCTGAATCAACCTGAATTACCTGGCAATAATCATGCGAGGCGATGCGGAAACTCGATTTAAAAAATGGCAGCAGGAGCTACCAGCTAAGGGGGTGTTAGTTAACAAACCACTCGTCTGCACTTTCCCAGGTATCCTGGAGGATTGATTCAATTTTCTTTTTATCGTCCCTGTCACCGCCAAAAACACTTAACCCATCCGATCCGGCACAGCGGATTGTAAGCCTGCAATTGTCATAGTGATTATTCAGGCGCTTAAGCAATTCTTTCTCCAATGCTGGTACCGCGCCTTTAGGAAGTTCTTTCATGCGATCAATGGTTAATTCAACTTTCATAATGGCCTCCATTGCACATACTGTGTTTTTATACAGTATACCTATGCACGAAAATGATCAACGGTTTAAGAGCACAAATTGTTAACTTTCAGTCAGTAGTAAAAAAAGAAAACCCGCCGTAGTGGGTTGAATTAGCAATATTTTATTCTTTCTGCTGGCACAATCCCGTGAGATTTGCCCTCACTAACGCCTCATCAATGAGCAACAGTGTCACCATGAGGTAAAGCGTTATCCAACTTTCATTCGTCTTTTTCAATCAGCAAAGGACTGGTTAGTGCCATAAGCGGAAGTTGAAAGTTTAAGCTTTTGTTAACGGCTCAAAGTCGGGCATTAGCCTCTGGCAGGATAGAAAAGACCAGAAGTGTCATTTCACCCGGTAAGGATTTCGACATTGCAGACACCGTCAGGCGATCATAATCTCAAACTAGATTGCAGCACTTTGCCTGTCAGGCAATTTCGACGTTGAGGCCAAGATATCAATCAGGGCACCTGTATTAGCCGTGAGATCTCCCTTGCGCCATATCAGTTCCGTTGTTATTTGACTGTTTTCTGAATCAAAGGGATGGATTGTGATGAGTTCCTGTGTCGGAAACGTATCGAGGATTGGTGTTGGTATCACCCCCGCCCCCATTCCTGCACTGACACCCCCCAGAATGGCATGGTAGGAGGACATTTCTGCCAGCCTGTAAGGTCTGATCCCAGCCTCTCTGAACCAGGTTGTTAGCCGGTCGCGATAGGAGCAACCGTCACTGAATACCAGCAACGTTGTGTGAGCTAAATCGGCAGCAGAACGTATCAGCGGGAAATTTGCTGCGGCAATAATAACCAGTTCTTCCTTGTAAACAACCATGCGTTCCAGTCTGTCATTAGCCGGCGCGTCGGCAATGAAGGCTGCATCAAGTTCGTGACTAAGCACTGCATCGAGCAGTGTGCGGCTTATCCCGGTAACCAGCTCCACCTTTACTGATTGATGTTGCTGGTAAAGGCGCGCCAGCGGCTCAGGCAACCTTGTTGCGGCCATACTGTCGAGCGCACCCAGTCGGAACCGACCGCCAGGCACCGGCTTTACCATCTGCTGTTCTGCTAAGGTAACCAGCTCGATAATCTTCAATGCATTGTTATAAAGCACCTGGCCTTCATTTGTCGGAAGAAACCTACGACCAGACCTTACAAACAATGTGGTTCCGAGCTGGCTCTCCAGGTTCTGAACGCGAGTGGTTATTGCGGAGGGGACTCGGCAGAGCAAATTTGCTGCTGCAGTAATAGTACCTGTTTCTACCAGTGCAATGATGGTTCGGAAGTCAGCTATATCCATACTTTCACCATAATTGAAAATTGGATTCTATTTTATTCAATTGAAATGAATCTACATGTTTTTTAATTTATTTACTCCATTTAAACAGCTACCAGCCTCCCAGCTAGTCTCAAGCGCTTGTTGATCATCGCAAAATGGTCACGTTTGATTAATACGGGAGCTATTGAGGGTAAAATGAAGAAACTTGGATTAATCGGCGGCACCGGACCAGAATCAACATTGCTCTACTATCGCAAATTTGTTTATGAAGCTAACAAAAGAATTGGCGATACATTCTTCCCGTCTCTAACTATTGAAAGTATCAACGTATATGACGTCCTGACCATGTGTGGACGGAAAGATTATGAAGCGCTGACGAAGTATCTGGCCAAGGCTGTCGGGAATCTGGTGGCAGCCGGGGCTGAAGTCGTCGCCTTGACCGGTAACACACCACACATCGTCTTTAATGAACTCCAGTCGTGTACAACAGTTCCTCTTGTCAGCATTATCGAGTCCACTTGTGCAGAAGTTCAGACTCAGGGTCTGAAAAAAGTAGGTCTCGTGGGAACACGATTTACAATGGAGGCTGACTTCTTCAAACGGCCTTTCACTGAAGCAGGCATCCAGGTGGTCGTCCCGCATGCTGACGAGGTTGATTACATCGCAGAAAAAATCCACGATGAACTCGAAAGAGGCATTATTAAGTCACAGACGCGAGACACGTTTACCGCGATCATTGAGCGGATGTATCAGGATGAAGGCATTGAGGCCATCATTCTGGGATGCACAGAGCTTCCCCTTTTGTTCGCGGGTACAGAGTTACCTGTTAAAGCACTGGACACGGTTGATATTCATATTGAGACGTTGTTTAAAGCTCTTCAGTAGTATTTTACATCAATTTTCGGAAAGAACCGGGGGCGAACTGCCCCCTTTGTTTAACACGCTACGATTTAAGTAATGCCTTCAGAAAAATTCGAACTTCCGCTGTCCGCTCACAGCGGACCTGACAACCAGTAGACTGGTCCGTTCTGTGCCAGGAGCGGACGTTGCTAGTGTATTAGCTAATCTCTGGGGTATTGCCATTAATTTAGATTGATGCTGAATTGCTATAAGTGATAATTTCTGATTGAGGGGTACTCACTTATAGTCGCTAATCAACTATTATGAAACGTTTTTAAAAATTCGAATAGTCTCGTTCGGAAGTGTTCTTTAATATTTCCAATGTGTGCCATCAATTGTTCATGTGATTTCTCGGTTTGCTGGATTTTGGTCAGATCATGTGTATTCACGCTCTGAATACGAAAAACCGTAGCCCCTTGACTTTGGACATAAGAATCTCTTAGTTTATCATTACGAACATTATCTGAATTAAGATGCATCGGGCCATCAAATTCAACGATCACTTTTGCTACAGAGTATTCAATCAATTCTTTAATAATCACCAATTCCAAGGATAAGTCTAATTCATACGATCCTCTTGCATTCAAACCTAGAGATATCTTTGGTACTTTTAATTCTGGACTAATTCGAAAGCAATGAGAGATATTTGTAGAAAATTCCAAATCGTTTGAAAATATACCGTTAGCAGCCAATGTCTCCAATGTGAAAACTGGATAGGCATTATTAGATATTGTTAACGAGTTAACTTTGAACGCTGGATATTCAGTCAGTGTAGAAATTAATTCTATAGTCCCTTTTAATGCAGGAAGGCTGACATTAGGGTTTTTTGAAAGGCATAGCATTAGCAAACTTGCTTTATATCCTAGTTTTTTTGATAGCTCATTATAAGGTAATGGAGTGAGCGTAAAACTATTAACTCCCAAAGAATAGGCTGTCCGCTCAACGGTTTCGCGGGAAACTGGCGACGCTGATTCATCGATGGCTAAATTAAACATTCTCGTTATCCTAGTAGCAATGCTGTCCTTTGATACTAGCGGAAAGAGAACGTTTATGGCAGGTTTTAATTATAACAAAACATTATAAAAAACTATGAAATGAATGAAAATATCATTCATTTATCAGCCTCCGTCAGCAGGAAAATGTCCGCTCCTCGCTCACAGCGGACCTGACAACCAGTAGATTGGTCCGTTCTGTGCCAGGAGCAGACATTTATGACTTGGAAATGACCAGATTAACATGCACAATAATTAGGCTCACTGAGTGAAAGTCATGAATAATTTTGTCGTGAGATTACCTGATAATTTTGAGTGAAGAATGTAAAAGCAGAACATGTTGTCTATAGGTGGAAAGAGGCATTCAATGATCAATAATATTTGCATCAGTCTGTATAGTTCAATTGAAGATATCTGCAAACAGCAACTTGTTAATGCAGGTTTCAGAGTTCCTAAGGAAACTACTAACGGCTACTTACCTCTACTTTTGAACATGAACAAAAGGCTTATTGAACCCCGTAAAAGGAATGTACATTTTCACAGATCCTTGATTGTTCCTGAAAAAAATAGAAATGGTTTTGCTTTACTCATTAATAAAATGCAATGTGGGATCAACATTAACGGCTATCAAAGTCATCATTTGGAAAGGGCTAACTTCAATGATGATTTTTTGAATGATTTTGGCTTACATCATTTCCACCTTGGTGAAACAACTCAAAAGACTGGAAAGCATAAGCGCTACATTGAAAGAACTGGCAATACTGTTTTTGCAAAGGTTGATCAGGACGACATTTATTTATTAGGAGTGTTCGGACATAACAGTAAAGAAAAACAATTCATCTATTCTGATGAACAACTGCTCAAGTCCTTATATGATGAGTGGCCACATCTCCTTGAACAGTGTCGAGTTAGAGGTGTGACAGGGCAAACACTATCCCCAGAGGAACGAAATGCCTTACGAAGTAACGGTGCCAATGTGATTACGGCCCTTAGTGATGACATTGCAATTATGTCCCCCGGGGGAGGGTACATGGCAAATAAAATGAGTGTTTCTGTTTCCATAGAAATGATACATCTATACCGTACAATTTCTATGCTTAAAAAATCATTATTTGAGATTCAAGAGCAGCACTATCCATTTGATGCTGATTTCAAAGTGATCACTTTCAGTCACGATGAGTTAAGCTTATTTTGCGATAAGAACTGTTTTTTTACAAAAATACAGATATTAGATGGCCATCATAAAACCATGAGTTTAGCGCCTGGATATGGGCCAGTTTACACTCATGGCTTTGTACGAGGTAAAACGACTAAGCTATATGTTGCATTGATTGAAGCGCTAAATACTACTGCTAGCAGAAATTATCTACATCCATTTCCGTCACTATATATACGACATTTATGAATCTTTAATGTGCAATTAAACCAAAATTAAAATTTTTCAGGCATTAATTTCGAACCACAGATGTGCCTAAAATCCACACAAATCTCCTTAAGGGGTCTTTGCATGCGGATTAGGTTACCTTTAAAGTGAACTTCCGCTCCTCGCTGATAGCAGACGTTCAACTCAGTAAGCTTGCCCGCATCTTGCCCACGCGTAAATCAAGAGCCTCACACTTTATCAAGTCTATGAATCAGCCGTTTTGCGAACAGAAAAATAGTGCGCTGGCGTACTGCCCATGGTTTTTCTGAACATGGTGATAAATGCGTTAACCGACTCATACCCCAGGTTTGCTGCCACATTTTGTACTGACACCCCACTTGCCAGCTCCTGCAGGGCAATAATCAAGTGCAGTTGCTGACGCCAGCGACCGAAGGTCAGACCGGTTTCACGCAGCATTAAGCGCGCTAACGAGCGTTCGCTGAGTGCCAGTCGCTTTGCCCAGACTTTGAATGTGCTCCGGTCGTCTGGATTGCTGACTAACGCATCGGCCATAGCACGAATTTTAGGGTTCGCAGAGACCGGCAGGCTCAATTTCTGCTGTGGCATGGTCACGAGTTCATCAAGTGTCACTCTGGTTAGCCTGCCAACATGACTCTGTGGTGCGTAATCAACGCCTTCATTCGTTAAACGATCAACTAACTCTTTAATCAGCGGTGAAATGGCCAGCGTGCAGCATTTTTCCGGCAATGCGGCAGTGCCTGGTTCAATAAACAGATAGTTAAGGTGCGCATTCCAGGTCGCTTTGGCGCTATGAGGAACGCCGCCGGGGATCCACACCGCGCAATCGGGTGGCACAATCCAGATATCGTTTTCCGCACGACAAATTACCGCCCCATACAGTGCAATAATCAACTGCCCTTTACGGTGCGTATGAACCGGCACTTCGGCTGCGTAATCGACGAAATCGATATGACGAGCGACTGCCGGGCTCGACGTGCTGTCGGGATCAAACAAGGTATTGGCAAGTCGGGATGTCATGTTATTGGCAACATTTAGGTATTTTTTGACAGAATAGAGTATTTAGTGACGTGTGCAAACCGGGAATAATTCTCGGCATGAATACAATCATCCCCCAACACGTCCCTTTTTGGCACGCGATACGCCGCTGGTCAGGCAGCATAATCACTCCCATGCTACTGAGTGACGCCCATGCCCTGCTCTATTCCCTCAGGAGTTTTGCCGCTGCGATGCTCGCCTATTATATCGCCCTATCGATTGGCCTGGAACGGCCATCCTGGGCCATCATCACCGTCTATATTGTTTCGCAAACCTCGGTGGGCGCTTCGCTGAGCCGGTGTCTCTATCGCCTGGTCGGCACCGTGGCGGGCGCAGGGGCAACGGTATTGATCGTGCCTACGTTTGTGAATATGCCGATTTTATGCAGCGTGATGCTGACAGGCTGGATAGCCTTCTGCCTCTGGTTATCCCTGCTTGACCGTACTCCCCGCGCCTATGCCTTTGTACTGGCCGGTTACACCGCAAGCCTGATTGGCTTTCCCGCCGTATCCGACCCAGGCTCGGTGTTTAACATTGCTATCATCCGGGTGCAGGAGATAACGATCGGTATCGTCTGCGCCGCGCTGATCCACCGGTACATTCTGCCAAGTCGGATATCAGGCCTGTTCAACAGCAAATTGACCCAGACGCTACACGCGGCACGACAGCATGTTGCCGATACTCTGGCGGGCAAGTCTGATAAGGTTTCAGCCCCCTTGCAACTCGCGCTTGCACTGCAATTCCTGCAGGGCATCAGCCACCACATCCCGTATGATTTTGCCCTTTCAGTTCCGGTCCGACAGGCCAGAAAAGCACTCCATGACAGGCTGGCACGATTAGCCATCGTGAACGGCGAATTACGCGATCGCTTGCAGGTGATCGCGGATATGCCCGCCGATATACAGACGCTGCTGAATGATGTCCAGGCCTGGCTCACCTGCGACAATGTCGGGAAACACAAAAGTACTGCTGAAGCCCTACAAAAACGTAGCACCCGGTTACTACAGAAGCGTGCGGTGCAATCACTAACCTTTGAGGACACGCTGGGGGTGAACTTCTTAGGCTACATAGCGGAGTTGATTAGTCTTATTCACCAGTGTGAGCGCCTTTCGCAGGCTATATTTCACGCGGAACCCGAGACCATACGGGCGGAAGATAGCGCGGCGAAAGGATATATTTTTCATCGCGATCCCCTGAGTGCAATCCGGACGGCACTGGGCGCGTTTGCCATCATCCTGAGCGGCTGTCTGATATGGATCGACTCAGCATGGTCAGATGGCGGTACAGCGGTTTCCATTCTTGGGGTTTGTTGCACGCTGTTTGGAAGTTTCGACACGCCTGCACCCCATATTGTGAAATACATTATCGGCTCCTTCTGGGGCGTATTGATAAGTCTCATCTATAGTTTTGCCCTGCTTCCCCAGGTCAGCGATTTTCCCGTACTGGTTGCCGTGCTTGCTCCGGTCTACCTGCTTGCCGGGTCACTCCAGGCACGGCCGCCCACCACGTTTATGGCGATGGGAATAACGTTGACGCTACCTGTATTGTGCGAGTTGGGTGCGCATTACAGCGGCAACTTCGCCGATGCGGCTAACACCGCCATCGCGCTATTTTTCGCGACCGGTTTTGCGGTCTTTAGCATGAGCCTGCTGCAAACCGTGCAAGCCGACGCGGCGATAAACCGCCTGCTGAAACTTTGTCAGCGTGATATCCGCCGGAGCGTGAACGGCGTATTTAAAGGAGATGAAACGCACTGGACCAATCTGATGATTGATCGAGCTGCCTTGCTGCTGCCACGCATACCGCGTAGCAGGCCATCATCCGCTCGGGCACTTGTTCACCTGATGCACTTTCTGCGCATTGGCCTCGGTGTGATGCATCTTCGCCGCTGCGACATGCCCTCAGGCTGTGGCATCAACGCCATCCTTTATGACCTTACCCGCTCTACGGAGACTGAAGCCTTGCGCGAGCGCATTGCGGAGATAACCGTTCAATACTTGCCCGCCACTGATAAACCATCGCGCCAGTTAGTCGACAAACTGGTTGATTTGCACTGCGCGTTACGAACGCAGGACGAGGAATCCACAAATGATAAATGACATCAATATCGGGGGTGTTTTTTTCCCCGGTCTGCTGATGACTGTGCTCATCGCGCTGATCTGTACGCTATCACTCTTATTAATTTTCTCTTTCAGCAGGCTTTACCGACGTTTGCCCTTTCGCCCGTTGATTGATTTTTCGACTTTTATCATTAGTTGTTTCCTGCTTTTGCAGGGCCTGACCACTCTGGAGTTATTTGCATGAAATCTTTACTCTCTTTATTGGGTCGCTATGCACTGACGTTAAGTGCCGTTGCGGTGGCGATACTCGTGGCATTTATTTTCTGGAAACAGTATGCGCAAACACCCTGGACACGCGACGGGCGGGTGCGTGCGGATGTGGTGCAGATTGCACCGGATGTTTCCGGGCCGGTGAGTCGCGTGGCGGTCCGCGATAACCAGTGGGTTAACCGTGGCGATATTCTCTATGCCATCGATCCCCACTGGCTGAAGCTGGCCGTGCTGAGTTCACAGGCTGACGTTGAGGCAAAACGTCATGAGATGCTCATGCGGCAGGATGCGGCAAGGCGACGGGCGCTGATCAAAGGGGTGATATCCAGTGAGGACATCCAGCAAACAGGCAGTGCGGCAAGCATCGCGGCGGCCAATTATCAGGGCGCACTGACCGCGCTGGAACTGGCGCAGCTTAATTTAGCGCATGCCACCGTGAGATCACCGGTGGACGGCTATGTCACACATCTCCGTCTTCGGCCCGGTGACTATGCCACCGCGGGAGAGACAAAAGTCGCCATTGTCGATGCGCACAGTTTCTGGGTGGTGGGCTATTTTGAAGAGACTAAACTGCGTCATATCCGCGTCGGGAAAACCGCGCAGATTTCACTGATGGGTTTTGATTCGCTGCTCATAGGCCATGTGGAGAGTATCGGGCGGGGAATTGGTGACAGCAACGATGAGACCGGCGGACTTGGGCTGCCGGATGTCAATCCCACCTTTAGCTGGGTTCGGCTGGCTCAACGCGTACCGGTGCGCATCCAGTTAGATACCATGCCTGCAGGCATTGAGTTAGTGGCAGGATTATCCGCGAGTGTATCCATTATGCCTTAACAGGTATTAACAGCTCTGACTATCATAGGTTTGGGGTAACGGTGTATGTGTAAATATCCCAGTAACACCGGTCATCCCATGACTTCTGCGGACCTATAATGTTGATTTATTAATGAGCCAGGTCGCAACACGATGGGTAGTAGCCATATTTCTATTAAAGAGGTGAAGCTTGACCATTTTGGTGAGATCGAGGGTGTCCTGTTTGCGAAGGTCCCCATCGTGCCAGGAGCGGAAGTTGGAGTGCCAGAGACTCCCTGAGAGTTGATGGTTCGTTTTGCAGGGATACTTACAAATGGTCAGTTCCAGTATTCATATTTCGCCGTCATTACTGCGTTATGTTTGTCCACATACTGTTTACCTGTCCGATCAGTTGGGGTGATTGTAATATCTATATTGGCGTGTGTGCATTCTCCATGTGAGTTCCACTCCTCGCAGGTGGTCAGATTTTTTTCGATGGTGAAATACGTCTGGGTCTTGCTCAGGGTCAACTCACGGCCCTCGTTATCATAGCCATACTCCTCTATGGTTGAGGGTGATTGGGTTTTGATCAGGCGATGATTGCCATCATAACTATATACAATCGTATTATTATCTATCGCCATACTTCCTTTGCTTGTCGCGCTTGCCAGTAATCCTGATGAATTGAAGGCGTAGTCGATTGTGCCCACTACGGTTTTGTCTTTATCTTCTGGTTTTGTGGCCGCGATAACCGAACGATTAACTGCACGGTTGATAATTCCTTTATCGTTAAGCAGGTACATTCCCTCAAGAGTCTGCCGATATGCCTGCGTGGTTTTCTGACTGTTTTTATCGGCTATGACGCCGTTTGAGTCCACCTGGATGCGCCAGCCAAATTCCGTTTTATTCAACTGAATTTCAGAGGTTGCCGTGAAAACTGCTTTCTGGCCTGTTGAGGTTTTGACCTCTTTCATACGGCCGCCAATTAATTCACCGCATTGACTGAAGTTGCTTTGAACCGATGTGCGGAGATACCCGTCAGGACTATCAATAGTGATTGATACAGATTTGGGAATTTCAGTTCTTGTCGGCTCGCTCAGAAGGATGAAGTTGTTCAGTTTGTTTTTTGCGAAGGTTTCCGCAGTGCATTGTGCTGCAGAAGTCTGAAATGTGCAGAGGGATAAGAGAGTAATTAACAGTTTTTTATTATTGAATGACATTATTTGTTGTCCTCATGAACCGATCAGTTATCCAGATTTGGTTACGTTGGCGAAGTTTTGTTTCATTGGCTGCTTGTCTGGTTTGGCTCACTTGTCAATCAGTAGCTTCACTGTAATCTGGCTATATGCTTTGTACAATAACGTCCGCTGTTCGCTCACTGCGGACTTTATGGCCATACTTGCTGTCCGCTACGTTGCTGCCGTGGACGAGTTGCTGAACGTTGGTCATGCGGGCATTCTCAGCGCTTCAACAATGATATTAAACGCAGCCGAGGATTTCAGCCGACTGGTGTAATACAGATAATACCCCGGGAAAGTGATAGTAAAGTCGTCTAGAACGGTGAGCAGTCGGCCTGAGTCGATATCATCCTGCACTAATGCCTGCGGAACATAGGCCAGCCCGTAACCGTCAAGAGATGCCTGATGAACCTGATTGATGCCGTTAACGATAACCTGCCCCTGAACGCGCAACTTTTGCTCTTGCCCATTAATTAAAAACGTCCACGGCAAATTCTGACCATGAGTGGGTAACTGTAAATTGATACACGGCAGCGTCAGCAATTGTGCGGGAGTTGTCGGGAAATCCTGTTCCTGCAGACACTGAGGCGAGGCTACGACCACCATACGGTGTTCCGCGCTAATCGGAATGGCCACCATATCCTGGGCTATCAGGCCACCTCGCCGTACGCCGGCATCAAAACGCTCTTTGGCGATATCAACCAGGCCATAATCCGTGATCAGTTCCAGGTGAATATCAGGATAGTTCTTCAAAACCGGCGCCAGTTTCGGCCACAGAACCTGCTGGATAGCGTATTCATCGGCGGATATACGTATTTTTCCCGCGGGTTTATCCCGCAAGTCAGCAAGCTGATCAAGACCGCTAGAAATTTCTTCGATAGCCGGGCCAATCAACTGTGCCAGACGCTCTCCCGCCTCCGTAAGAGTCAGGCTCCGCGTCGTGCGGTTGAGTAATTTTAGTTGCAGACGCGCTTCAAGGTTCCCGATAGTCTGACTCACCGCCGACTGTGATGTCCCTGATTTCACTGCCGCCCGCGTGAAACTTCCCTCCTGAATAACCGTCAGGAAAGTGATCAGGTCGTTAAGATTCTCTTTCATTGATTAATAAGCCACGCTAATAACTGACATCAGATTATCCTAACTAATCAAATGAACTGTCCAGTTCTATCATCATCTCACCGACACAACACACGTCGACTCCAGGAGAAGAAAATGATGAAATCCATTCGATTTACCAATGCCGAAATCACCATGGCGGGGAATCTATTCCTGCCCGAGAATTTTAACGAATCCGCATGCTATCCAGCTATTGTGGTCGTTCACCCGAGCGGCGGCGTTAAAGAACAAACGTCAGGCCTGTATGCTGAAGAGCTGGCGCGTCATGGCTACATTACCCTGGCGTTTGATGCCGCTTATCAGGGTGAAAGCAGCGGGGAACCTCGTCAGCTTGAAAACCCATACCACCGGGTGGAAGATATCAGCGCAGCTATAGACTATCTGGTGGCTCAGCACTGCGTCGATGATCAGCGAATCGGTGTCGTTGGCATCTGCGCCGGCGGCGGCTATGCCATTCACGCCACCATGCTGGATCGTCGAATTAAAGCACTTGGCACCGTCAGCGCCGTTAACTATGGCGACATGTATCGCCAGGGATGGGAAGGCAATCAACAGCCTGCATCATCCCTTGAACTTCTGCAAATGGCTGCGGAACAACGTACTGCGGAGGCAAAAGGCGCAGCCACTGGCTATCTGCCCACCACCCCAAACTCCATGGCGGAGGCGCCAAACAGAGATTTTGCAGAAGCTTATGAGTACTACCGAACGCCACGGGCAATGCATCGCAATTCGCCGAGTCGGCTCACCACCCGCAGCCTTGCGCAGCTGGTTACCTACGATGCCTTCAACCTCGCCAATATTTTTTTGACTCAGCCCATGCTGGTAATTGCGGGCAGCGAAGCGGGAACGCGCTGGATGACGGAAGAGATTTATCAGCGAGCCGCAAGCCAAAATAAAAACCTGCATATCGTTAATGGTGCTACCCATATCGCCATGTATGACCAGCCTGAATATGTGTCGGAAGCAGCAGGCAAATTTGTCTCTTTCTTCGCAGAACACCTGTAGACCCACGCCTTGCCCACCGGGCTACCACTGACCAGAGAACGACATCATGAAATATACCCTTATCACCGGCGCCAGTTCAGGCATCGGCAAAGCCCTTAGTTATCAGTTCGCTTCCCGCGGCTACAACCTGATTCTCACTGCCCGACGCGAGGACGAGTTGCAGAAACTTAAACAGGATATTGAAAGCCGGTATGCGGTGCAGGTCATCGCAAAACCGTGCGATCTGGCGCAGGAAGGCCAGGCAGAACACCTGTATCGCCAGTTGGCTGATTTCGATCTCGTTATGCTTATCAATAATGCGGGGTTTGGCGATTTCTCCATGCCCTGGGATATCGATTTAGCGAAAGCGACCCGGATGCTGGATTTAAATGTTAAGGCCCTGACCACACTCTCCCTTCTGTATACACGGGATTATGCCGATCGGGAGGCGACGCTGATTAATGTGTCATCTGTCGGCGGTTATTCACTCTTTGATATCGCCGTTACCTACTGCGCGACTAAGTTCTTTGTCGCCGTATTTTCCGAGGGGCTGGCACAGAATCTGCGTGACCAGGGCAAAAAAATGCGGGCAAAAGTGATCGCGCCAGGTCCAACACAGAGTGAATTCGTTGCTCATTCTTCAGACAATAGTGGCATCAGTGGCGATGGATTGTTTGCCGAGGACTCATTTATTACCGCGGAAAAGCTGGCGGAATACACATGGCAACTGTTTGACAGCGACAGTACGGTGGGCATCGTCAATGCCGACCGCCAGTTGATGCTTAAGTCACCCGTCTATCCTTACATTAACGTCCCGCATTAATGCTCAGAACGTCGCCATTAACTTGAGGAACTCCTGCTATGTCTCATGAACAACTCGTTTCATTCCGGCACAACAGCTGGCAAGTTGCCGCCACTCTCCGCTTACCTGAGGGATTTGATGCCAACCAGAAATACCCGGCGATTGTTTGCGCCCATCCTATCAGCAGTTGTAAAGAACAGACATCTGGCGCAGTCTACGGCCAGAAGCTAACTGAAGCTGGATTTATTACTCTTGCTTTCGATGCCTCTACCCAGGGTGAAAGCGGGGGTGAGCCACGCTTTAGCGAAAATCCATCCATCCGCGTGGAAGACTTTCGCTGCGCGATAGACTATCTGGTGACTTTAGCCTACGTGGATGAAGATCGTATTGGGGTTTTAGGCGTTTGTGGCGGCGGTGGATATGCCGTTAGCGCCGCTACCATTGATCACCGTTTCAAAGCCGTTGCCACTGTGGTTGCCGCCAATTATGGGCGCATTATGCGTGAAGGGGATTCCAGTCCGGATGCCGCGCTCAGAACGATTGACGCGCTGGGTAAACAGCGTACTGCTGAAGCTCGGGGAGCCGCTGCTCTTGTTGTCGGTTATATTCCTGACAATGCAGAAGCGTTGGCGAATGCGAACATCAACGATATCGACCTCATTGAGGCCGTTGATTACTACACGACCCCGCGCGGGCAAAAGCCAGGCTCGCCTAACAAACTGCGACTTACCAGCACCGCACCGGCCTTAAACTGGGATGCTTTTGCCTTTACGGAAAAGCTACTGATACAACCATTACATATTGTTATTGGCGATGTTCCTGGTGGTTTTGGTTCTTATCGCGACGGTTATGAACTTTATCAGCGCGCGCGCTCCGTTGAGAAGACGCTGCAGGTTGTGAAAGGGGTATCTCACTATGATCTGTATGATCGTCCGGAAGCGACGGCACAAGCGCTATCGGAGATTATTCCATTCTTTAATAAACATTTAGGCACATAAGTGGCATAACCTTTTGTTTACGCGCATTCTTAGCCATTACCCGGCCGTGCAAGCCATGGTCGGGTGTTAAAAATTGGCCTCATTCTGCTGCCTGAAAGCGAGAAAAAAGCCAGCGCTAATCTCTGGAATAATAATCCAGGTGTCGAGCCATCCTGCAGAGCGGTTCAATAAGTGTGTTGCGTCCATCAGTTGAACTCACAGCTCATAGCGGACCAAAATCAAATTCTAAAACGACGTTGCCAAGTGGGAGTCCATAGTGAATGACGGGACGCTCCGGGCAGCGCCATAATAAATCAGCGCCCGCTAGAGGTAGACGTTGTTTCATGGTGCTATGAGCGCTCCTGCCAGACAACCCAAGCAACCGCCGCTTCCCATGAAATATATCCGTTATTGCCATGCTTCGCCCTGCGAAGGTCAACCGTATCACCAAACCTTTCAATGATGAATTTTTCAAATTCTATGCGTTTCTCTTCGTCGTCCGTTGAATCCATGTTCTCCCCAGCAGCATCTTACTAATCGCTCTTATTGCATGAAAATAACATATCCGTTAGAGAGTGAAAAACCCGCCGAAGCGGGTTTGATTTTGATGGCGAGTGCTATTTATTAATAACTATTTCTGACAAACCTTCTTAGACTTGCTGATAGAGCCATCATTGCAAACAAACTTTTCACCCGAACAATGCGATATTCCGCCTTTCTTACCTGAGCATGGCTTGTTTGCTGCCGTTGCTGTCAGTGAGAAAAGTGACACCAATAAAACAACAAGAACTTTCTTCATATCCCTATCCCCATCAGTAAAAGACAGGGAATCGTAGCAGGAATTGATGAAGCGAAAAAGAAAACCCGCCGTAGCGGGTTGAATTAGCAATGTTTTATTAAGCCGCTATTTGTTTCTGCTGACAAAGCGCCGGCAAATTAGCACGCACCAGAGCTTCAGCGAAGAGCTGCGAAACCACTTTACCGCAACAGGCTACCGACTAGCCTTTCGCATACTTCACACTACGGAAGTCCTAGTCAATAATATACTGCTCCGATAAACGCTGGAGCAGTACATATAGTTATCAAGGCAAAAAAATAAGTAGCACTTTTACTGCCATGCAAAAATGTCATTAAAAAGTGAGATTAATTTTACCCCAAAAGGTTCTGCCTGATTCATTAACTGATGAGTTTGCTGAATAACCGAAACTGCTGTTTCCAGCAAGATTCAGGTGTTCGCTGTACGTTTTATCAAACAAGTTATCAACGCCGGCGCTAATTTTAACGTACTTATTAACTTTGTATGCAGCATTCGCCGAAAACACAGCAAAACCAGGACTACTATTAAAATCTTTACCAACGACGTTGCCTTCGTTAATAGCAACACGGTTCTGACTGCTAACAAGACGCAAAAGGCCAGCACTGCTCCAGTCGCCCTGTTCCCAGGTCAGCCCCAGACGGACTTCAAGCGGTGGCGTCTGTGGTAAAGGCTGATGGTTGGATGTATTTTCCCCCCAGGAATAAGCAAGGCTGGCATCCGTTTTCCATGAGTCTGACCATTTATACGCAATACCTGCCTCTCCCCCCATAATGGTTGCATTGACGTTATCAACCTGGCTGATAGAAGCATTATCAGGATCATAGCGGAACAGAATAAAATCATTTACACGACCAATATAGGCGGATACCCAAGTGTTTATACGTTCACCGTTGTACTGAGCGCCTATATCAATCTGAGTTGTTTTTTCCGTTTTGAGTTTATCGAAGGCATCGCCAGAACCTCCAGGCCCATAAGTCGGCGAAAAAAGCTCCCAGTAATCGGGGAAACGCTCCGTGTAGCCTATCCCTGCATAAAACATAACCGGTATGTCAGCCATATTATGTTCGAAGCGAACAAAACCGGCCGGCAATGTATCAGTCCGTTTTGCTGAACCCACATCAGTGTAATTATCAACCAGAACGCGATCGAGACGTGCGCCCCCCTTCACCTTGTTCTGCTCTGTTACACTCCAGGTCAGTTCGCTGAAAAGACCGTAATCGTGGAAACGGGCGTCTTTATTCCAGCGATCATCAATTTTATTACGGTGTGTACTAAGTTGTGTATCTGCACCACTGCGAAGCTCAAAATCTGAGAAAAGGAAGGTTCCCATCATTCTTCCACCAACAGTGCGACGGTCAACCTCCATCGCCATTGGCATACTCATATTCATCGAAGAGGCTGAGTCCATTGCTAAGTCCATTGAGGAACCCATAGCATCTTCCATCTCATCACCTGACATCCCCCCCGACATACTACTGCCCGGAGAGCGCAGGGAATAGTTATCCATAATATGATCTGCATAGTTGTAATATACATTTGCCTCAAACTTATCGAATACCTCGCCAATACCGGATTTTTCAAAGCGCATTCCTAAGCTTTCCCTCTTAAACTGCGAACCATCCATACCGCGACCAGCATACCGTGCTTCACCATCGCCTTTACCTGCAGTAAGCTCGAGAAGTGTGTCTTTGTCTGGTGTCCAGCCTATAGCCATATCGCCATTCCACTTATCCCATCTGGAGGGCACGCGGTCTCCATTTCCATCCTTGTAGTCATCCGAACGTGACTTATTGCCAATGAGGCGAAGATATCCCTCCTCACCGCCCAGACTGACATCAGCATTTTCATCCCAGCGATTGTTTGACGCAGCAAGAAGACTGGCAGTACCCTGCCCCCCCGCCTTTTCAAAGCGTGGCTGTTCACGATCAAAACGGATAGTTCCCGCCGAGTTTCCAGGCCCCCAGAGCACCGTTTGTGGGCCTTTTATCAGAGTTAATACATCAAAGCTTTCAGGAGAAATATAGGAGCTTGGTGCATCCATGCGTGCCGGGCAAGCACCAAGCATTTCACCATTATCAGTCAGAATTCTCAGACGAGAGCCAAACATGCCACGAAACACAGGATCACCGTTGGTTCCACCGTTACGTATCTGTGAGAACCCAGGAATAGTTTTCAGATAATCCGAGCCGTCGCTTGCAGGAACTGGCTGACGGGGTATTTTGGGCGAGGTAACAATTTCGAGCGGAGTGGAAACTGGCGCAGTTACAATCATCACAGAATCATTCTCAATCTGAGAATGGTCGTGCTTTTCTTCTGCAAAAGTAGCGTCTGACATCAACGCCAGCAGGACAAGAGAAGCAAGTGGCGTACGTACAAAATAATGGGGTTTCATAAAGTACCTTACTGTTTTTCAGGCGTAACAAAATCTGCCCTTAAAAAATGAGCATGACGTTACTGACTTACTGTTTTGTTGTTTAAAACAAAGACTGAAATACAGCAGGCGGGGCACGAGCACGCTGTGGTGCCCAAGGTTGAAAGAGCGTGACGCAGTTAAGCGGAATTAATGAGAAGCGAAGGACAAAAAGCAGGAGTAACCACAACAAAACTACAAGCGCAAACTGGATAAACGGCAGTTGTACAAGTAGCTGACAATAACCACAGGCAATCTCTTCCATCGGAGACATTGCCTTACCAGACATCATCTGCTGATCCATCAGCGAAGACGGTTCACAGACCGCAGACATCGCCATGTCATGGTGTATCCCTGACATGGTCCCTGGCATAGCATGCGTGATGTGCTGACAACCTGTCCGGTGGGCTATCGTTATGGAGATGGCCGGTGCAACGAACAGCATGGCGACAGCAATCAGCGCCAGCCATGCGGCTATGTGATTAGTTCGTATGCGCCCTTGCAAAATGTTTCCAGCTATTAATTTATCTGCCGAAAGTGTATCTGATTTAATCTTTGAGTGTCACAAAAAACTGAATAGGAACGATAAGTATTCTTATTATCTGGATGGTGTAGGATTATGTGCTATTAGAGTGGAAGAACAAGAATCACTTTCGAAATATTTGCAATTACATAGCGAATATTGCTGCCATCACGTTGTATTGAAGCTTAATAGCTTAAACATATGCTGACTTCCGCTGGCCTGACGGTTTCAGGAACATCAGCCAGCGGGAGGTTTTCCAGCTCGATAACCCTGTTGGTGGCCTATTGCAGTAGCTGACCCATCACTTGTGCTCCTGCTGTTGATCCGCTTTGATGTGCAGCCGTGGTTCTCCGTCTTTCGGCTCCGGCCAATGGCGCGCCATATTCACTGCCAACTTTTCTTCCATCGCCAGGGTAATCTGCTTGTCACTGATACCAGCATGACGTTGCGCATCCCATAACAGGAATTGCATGTCAGCCCATTCGCTAAGGTCGCCTGGTTCAGCAGCAGCCTCGAGCGCTTCTTTGGAAAGGTGCTTCAGCGGACCAACTGGACCGACATCGCCGAAAGTAGCCTGTGACCATACTGCATGCTCACGGCGTATTTGTTCGCGTTCCTGTACTGGCTGCGCGTGGCGATATAACTTAATTACGCGCCGAGGGTCAGAATTTGGTGAGATGGGGTTAGCTTTAAACAAGTAGCCGCAACCGTCCTTTTCAACGTCACGCAGCTCTTCTTCGTCAGTCCACCCCACTGGCTCGCTATCAGCCTTGCGGCGTTCCTGTAGCTCGTCTATCTCATCCAGCAAATTTAAAACGATGAGCACCCCATACTGTTTTATCAACTTTGCAATCTCACCCGCCGCCGCGTCCATATCCTGCTCGGCTGATGGGCTGTCCTGATTTTCTTCATACCAGGCGCGTGTGGATTGATAGTTTTCTACAGCCTCGTTTAGCGACTTGCGCCATTCAGGTAGTTTGTTAGTTGTCATGGGTTAGTCCGTCCAGTAAGTAAGTTCTTCTGCCAGGCGGTCATCTGCCTCGGTCTGATTAGGGATATCAGCATCGGTTTCTATGCTGGCTCCGGCAAAATCACGAGCGCAGGCTTTGCGGTGTTTACTATTGCCCATGCCCCATTCTGGATTTTTAAGCTCTTTGTTCCATGCCCGCAGCATGAGTTTCATTGGTGACTTTGCCATCTCATTCCCCCTTCAGACCAATGCCAGCGGCGCGGATTGCATTTGCGCATTCATTTCTCATGCTGGATGCACCAGCAGCAAATCCCTCGTACCACTCAGCAGTAGAGCCAAGTACTGGAAGATTAGGTAATCTTACACCTAACGCCGCCAGCTCCCTGCACTTGCTCTCGGCGTTAGCGAGCTGTACTGTCAGTTCTTCGTAGGTTGGTTTCACGCTGATTTCTCCTGATTAGCTTTCTCGACCAGTTCAATCCACTGTGGCGCCAGCTTTTTTTCTGCCTGCACGCGGCTACCGGCTGGACCATCCAAATTCACGCGGTAATGGTCATACGGACATTTCAATCCACCCCATACCCATCCCATATGGTTAGGCTTTAGCGCGTATTCGGGCATATTTCCGCAGGTCGGACAGCGCGGTAACTCAGACTGTTTCATTGCGCCAGCTCCTGCATCAGCGCGCCGTGTTTGCGAATGCTGCGAACGGCTTCACGAAGTTTTTCCAGGTTAGCCAGCTTCGCTTTTGTGCGCCGAATTTCACTTGAGATACCGCGTACCGTTGGGATCAGCAGATCATCAGGACGGCTGACGAAAGCGGGGATTTCCTCAACAATTTCAGTGACAGATTTTTCTGGTACCAGTGGTGTTGATGCTTCCGGTTCCCGTGGTGCAGAGCTTTTGTTTTTCACTGACGCAGTGGCCGGCACCGAATAAACAAACTTGCTGCCTACTTTTTCGCGGATGATCCGCCCTTTTGTTATGTGGTGAGTCAGGATTGGCGCCACACGTTTTGACTCAATACCTGCCAGTGTTGCCAGCTCAAGGGACGTCTGTGGTCCATGTTCCGCCAGTAATGCGATGACGTCGCTGACTGATACACTTGCCGGCGCTTTGCTGACAGAACTGATCGCGTTAGGCTGTGATTTAACTTCCCCTGTGGCAACTTTCCAGTACCCGTTAGCCTGAACAACCTCGTGACGTTCTTCGTGTTCACGCAGCATCCCGATCACGGCCGCCGGCTCAATTTTCATGCGCGCCGCAATTTCACGGGCAGTCGCTTTTTCCATCGCTTTCAGTACGTCTAAAATGGTTTCCATAAAATTCTCCAGGTTAAATTAAGCCAGCCGCTTTACGGCGTTTGTATTCTTCAAGCAGCTGCTGCGCGGGTGTCGGTCCTGCCGGATGGCGCGGCGCCGCAATCTGTTTTCTTACCGGAGGGATCGCCTTGCCATCCTCCAGGTGTTTTTCCCACTTCGCCAGTTGGTCCGCTGCCAGTCTCTCCAGCTCGGGTTGGGTCATTTGTCGCTCAACACCAGTTCGGCGAAGTTCAGTGCAAATCTGGTACAGGACCGGATTACATTTGCGGCCAATGAAATATTCCTCAGTGCTGGCGTAACGGTAAGATTCGTTGCGCCAGTTCCTGTATTCCGCCATAACGTCCGAAACCTTCAGTCCAAGCTTCCCGCCGTCACAGTCAGCCACCAGCGTCACGAACTCAGCCAGGTCAGGTGGCCATGAATTACCCGCCGCACAGCGAGCAACCATCGCGTTACAGACGCTCGTCATCCGGTCGCTGGTCAAATTCCCAATCTGTGCAATCCATAGGTCCGACGGAGCCGATCCGTTTTTGGTTTCCCACCGGCTGGAGTAAATTTCCAGCATGAGAACCCAGAACTTCCACGCCTTCTCCTCGAGCGCGGAGTTGTGCAGCGCGTGCTGCGCGTGCTCGCTGTACAGCTGCGTTTGCTGTGGAGTTTGGATCCAGTCCTGCATGTGAGTTACCTCGCGGTTTAGTGGGTTTGGCCTGTTGCAGGTGGCGCGCAAATTTCTGCTCCCACTGCGACTGGTAAAAAACTTTGTTCTCTGGCTGCCAGTAGGCAATGAAACTGTTCAGCTCGGCTCTGAGGTTCAGTCCATCCGGGATCGTTATGCCCCAGAATCCAACACGCTGGCGAAAGTCAGCCGACGGTTCCCAGTCAATGGTCATTGGGACCTTCCCAAATGACTCTCCGGCGGGAAAATTCATACCAGGCTGTCCAGGGTATTCAGGAACCGGGTTGTTATTAACTGGTTCGACCTCTCCCCCTCGCGTGTTATGTGTGGGGTTTAAGTCTTTAGATTCCTCTGAGGGATTCCGTATCCCGTTTTTGGGATCGTTTGACGGAAAAAACGGGATCGTTTCACCGCTTTCAATGCACCCGTTTTTGGGGTCGTTTGGTTTAACCTTCCCGTTTTTGGGTTTCTTTAAAGTATCCCGTTTTTGGTAATGTTCCCGTTTTTGGGTTCGTTCTGCGTCTTCGATGCTTTCCTCAACGCCCACCAGCTTGTAAACGGGGATTTGCTTTGTGCGTCCGCGGCGCTCTCCGGTATCCTGGATAAAACCGTTTTCCACCAAATGCTGCAGGCTGGCCTGGACGGTTTTTTTATCCAGTTCTGTAGCCTCGGCCAGCGCCGCAATTGATGGGTATGTCGTAAAGTCTGCGCCGCACATGTCCGCCATCCAGGTCAGAACTGACTTGGCAGACGATCGACCCGTTTTAGCTTTCTTAGCCCAGCGCATGGCATCAAGACTCATTGCTGCACCTTCTTAAATTTCAAATCAAACTCTCTGCGGCTGGTCTCGCAGATGTCCTGATAGCCTTCGTATCGGTACATAACCCGAAGATGAGAAACTCTCATTACCGTCACCATGCGTCCGCGTTCGTTGCGGTATTTCATCCCCGGAATCAGTTCAGCGCTGCGATCGACTGTCTCCGCCGGTACTTTGTGCTTCATCGCATTTTTCATGCGGTCTACTAATTCCTGGGCAAGCATGGGAGCCTCCTGTTACGCCGCGCGCGGACCAATATGGTTAAACTGGATGCTGACGCCGGGGATGAGATCGGCCAGTGCCTGAATTGCTTCTGCCGTTTCTTTGCGGATTACCTGCATTGGCTTACCAGTCAGCACTGCACTGGTCGCCTCGATGCACTCGCGGTTAGCAATGGCCACCAGGTTATGTAAGTCATGCTGACCAGCCAGCTCTGCATCCATCGCAGCTTTGATTGCTGGCGCCAGCGCAGCTGCCTGGCCACGATAGTTCGGCGTGTCATTTCGAAATGCCCGCTGGATGATCTGCGTGTTGTTGTGCAGGCGGCGCGCATACTCTGACGGGTCCACGATATCTGCCAGGCTATCCAGCAAATCACCGTAGTGATGCGAGGTAATCAGTGGGACAATCTTTTTCCAGCCCCCTTTCCTGCCATCCTTCATCGCCCACTCTTCCAGCTCGATGGCCAGCAATTTAATCTCGTTGATTTTCATCAATCAGATTCCTTCTTGGTCGTGCAGGTATTCTGTTTACCAAGGCGTTTGGCCTGGCGGTAACGGTCATAAACGTCTTTGTCGTAGATGAGTGCGCCATTTGAGGCATCAGCGAGACGCTGAGCACAGCGCTCGGGAACAAGTTCTTTCCACTGGCTGACAGCGGAAGGGTCGATACCAGCAATAGCCGCAATACGGGAGCGGGTTCCAAAGTGTTTAATTGCTGCGGACTTCAACATTCTTATCTCCAATCCTGAGTTTTCTCAATGATAGTCACGCAAGGAAACTCAGGTCAAGAAATATTAAGATAACTAAATATGAGTGAGATGACGTTAGGCCAAAGAATTCGACAGAGACGCAAGCAGATCGGCTTGAGCCAAAACAAGCTGAGTAAAGCTGCAGGGGTTTCTGATTCCTCAATTTCGCTGTGGGAAAGTGACACTACTGCCCCGCGTGGCGAGAACCTGCACAAGCTAGCAGAAATTCTGCAATGCTCGCCTACATGGATCTTATTCGGTGATGAGGATAAATCTCCTGAACCACCTCTGCCGCCAGGAACTCAATCACAGATGACTGAAGAAGAGCTTGAGTTGTTACAACTTTACCGCTCTCTTCCTGAATCGGAGCAGCAGGCTCAGATTCAAAGCCTTCGGGCGCGCGTGGATAATTTCAATCGGTTATTTAACGAGCTGCTCGAAGCAAGGAAACGCACCAACCAATCGTAGTTCAAGCTGCACTTTGATTTAAAAAATAATTTCTCTTCATTTTCATAATGTTGAGATTCTTTTCGCTTCTTTTCATGAGTTTTCTCAATATTTTTATTGACCAATCACAATGAGAAAACTAAATTAACGTCATCAAGTAACCACACGCAGTGATTACTCAGAATCAAAATGTTCCGCTTACCCTGGCGATACAGGGCCAAAAACAAAAAAAGCGCCCTACTGGACGCTTCGCTCTTTAATAATCTGGACATTCTGATCATAGGTAGCTGAGTTAACCAATATTCAGGCGGTACATGGCTCTCCAGTAACTCTTTGAACAAACTGACAAAGAACAATTTTTCCTTCTTCAATTGAATCAAAAAGTTCTGAATGATAAACGCCATCAGTTCGCTTACGAAAAAGATACTCAAATTCTGGTTTGACGCTTCTAGATGTCAGGCGTTTCAAAGTATCCATATCGCAGCGGAATTTGAATTGCTTGCCAGACCTTTGAAGCATGTGCACACCCGTGGATGTATTACCTTTATTTCGAATAAGTGAAACCATGGTCGATGTGCCTTTGCAATTGAATTGGCTGATGATTGACCATCTGATCAATCTACCTCGGATGTCCAGATTATCGCATTCCTGACAGTTGGGGAATAGCAGGATCCACCGCGCCTGATGTGGTTAAAAGCAGGCCAAAGCAATAACAAGTAGACCCTTGTTCTGGCGGCCCGGTGTTTTCCCGTGTATTTCCGGTCACCGCCAGCTTTTTCAGGGAACAACATGCAAGCGCACTCCTTCACTTACCAGTTATGGGTGACAGGTGTGAAACAGGCGGAGTGCGCTTGCAGATGTGATTAATTGCTGTGTGTGCCGCGTGGTCTTTGCCCATCTCCCACGATGGGCACCTTTTTTACCGGAGGGTTTATGAAAAATTCACAGCCAGTTATACCGGACGGGGATCCTGATGTGGAAAGCTCAGTAAGTAATTTTATTTATCAGTTAAGCGTTCCTGCGTTTCGCGACCGCCTTACAGCTGAACTTGAGGCACTGTACGAACAACAGAAGGCAGCTCTCGATCACACGGAATCTTTACTCAGGATGGTGCGTGCCAATGGTTAAATTTACCAGCGAAGATATTGCCCAGCGTACAGCTGAAGCTGAATATAAAAAAGCTGTGGCTGATATAACCGGCGTTCAAAAATATAAAGATGAGGCGGTGCTGGATATGTGTTTCATCAAAGTAATGACCAAAATAGTTAACGACCAGAGGGTTAATATTAGCGAGTTTTTACGCTGAACTTTTATTTACCCCCTTCAATAACTTCAAACAATTAAGAGAGTTTTATTTATGCCTTAACTGGCAGGGCTAACTATATCCATCAATGATGGCCATGTCATAGCCAGCTATGCAGGGAGGGTAAGTGACACTTGAGTGCTGTCCGTATTGTAAAAAATGGAGTTCTGATGATTCCATGTATAAATCAACAAAAAGAATTCATAAGAGAGTAGTGACTGCTTATTTCTGTAGCCTTGAGCATGCTATCTCCTACAAACAAATTCATGAACCACGGCGCTGTAATTTAAGCAGAAGCAATGCACGCCATTCACATAAACATTATTGAGGTTATTATGACAACTGGATTAAAAAAATTTGGCGGGAGATTCGAACCGAAAAAAAGTGCACTTGAAAAAGACAGTACACTTCCGGTTTATGTTGCTTTTAAACAAGCGAAAAATAAAACAATTGCAAAGACATTACTGCATGCTGACTTTATACAGTTCGCGCCAGATTATGCTGATGATTATTTCGCCCCCAAGGTCTGGGAAACAGAAGAAGGTATGTTCTGCACTGTTGAGGGACAGTTCTATACCGACCTCTTCACTGGTGAAATTGTCTGGAATGCGGAGAAAGGTGAACCAGAGCGCGTCATAGTTGAGCCAGAGCTTGCTGGCGGTAATGAACAACTCAATGCTGACGCGACAGAAGAAAAAATGAAACCGGTGAAAGAACTGGATGTGCTGGCCCGCTCATACTGCCTCGCGGTGTTTGGCGCCATTGATGAAATCACTCCTTCTCAGTATGGCCAGTTAATCGACATGCTGAATGATGATGAATTTAGCCCTTTACGCGAACAGGCAGAGGGTCTTGCCAAAGAACCCCGCATTCTTGCCATGCTTACTGAAAAACAGACCGAATGCCTGGCCTGGGTGCGTCAGAGGGCGCGCGACAATGCTAAATGGCCAGACTATAAAAACCTGTTTACCCAATGGGCTGAGACCCCGCCCGATAAACGCGAGCCAGTAAAACTTAAAACTGACGAACCTGAAACCAGTGAAGACACACACACCGAATCAGGCTGTACGCTCGGCGGCGGTAACCCAACCGATCGCGTTCTACCTCATACGCTGGCAACCCTGCGCCGCGAGGTCTGCATAGGTATTCTGGGTATTGCTATGGATTTCGACATCTACGAACTGCCGCATGCCGTTCATGAGCGTGCCAAAAAAATGGAAGAAACCGCAACCGATGAACGCTTTACTGCATGGTGGAAACAGTTACGTCGCACGCCCGGTATTCTGGATTTTTCCCGCGCAGCAATTATTGCCCTAATTAAATCCTCTCCGGAGGATATCTACCGCGATCCGGTAAAACTGCGCGAATACATCAATAAAAACCTGACTGAGTCAGATCACGCCAGTCCGGGTCCACTGATTGTTGATATCGCATGCGGCCGTACATCCGCCCCACTGCCACAAAAAAATAATGAGGTGGTCCTCAATGATCAAACCGAACAGACTTTACAGAACGGAACTGAAATACCAGCAGTCTGCCCGTCTCGCGCTGCGGAGCTCACCAGGGAACTGGATGCAGCATTTGCCAATAGCGCCTCAAATGAGGGCGAAAAAACGGAAGTGACCGAACAGGAAGACGGTCGCCCACTTCTGGATGATCATGAAATTGAGATTGCCCACGCGCTGAACGACCTGCTTTCGGGACGTACTGACATTATGGGTAAGGAAGAAGCGGAAGGCGTTGTGGCATGCACCGGTCATATTATCGCTGACGTTCTTCCTCTGCTGATCATCGATATCGCCACCACTGAATTTTGTCTGTCCCCTAATTTCAACGATGACGAAATTCACGATGTCGCAACGACAATTCTTGATGGCTGGTCTGATGATGCTGCCTTGCGTCAGAAAATCGCCCTCGATGCGATCGTGGAATATCGCCGACCAGAGCCACCAAAACCGATAGTGATAGCTCCAGCAGTTGTCACAGCCAAACCGAAGAAAAAACCAGAATTGCCTGCTTCCTCACCGGGTAGCGACGTCACCAATGGTGAACTGTCTACCACCCTGACCTACCGCCAGCAGTTGACGCTAGCGGCTCTGCAGGGGATGTGCGCTAACCCGGCATATCGAGGTGATTTTGATGAATTGCCACACATGGCAGCTGCGCTGGCCGCTGGGGTTATAAGTGCGGAGGCGGAGCAGTGACAGAGAATTTAACCGGCGATGAAGCGCTGATCCGCTCGCAGCACATCTGTGATGATGGGTGTGACTGGACGGCATGGCATGTATGGAAAATGAGAGAACGCAGACAGATCAGTGAGCATGTTTTTAGTCTGCCACCAGCGCGTCGGCTCGTTATGCCACCAAGCATCAAGCCGAAGAAAAAACGGCGCCAAAAACGTAAGACAAAACCAACTACTGATTTTTGATTATCAATATTCGCCAACCGCAGCATGTACTGTTGTGGCTGGCGGCATCGGAGTTATGTATGTCGCAACTCATTTTCAGCGAAGAGTGGATGGTTGAAGCGCGACTAACGGAAAAGACCGGCTTGTCTGAAAGACAAATTAAAAGTTATCGGTTGAATTTGTGGATCGAAGGCGTGCATTTCAAACATCTGACAGCTCTCGGGGAAACTGGCAATTCTAAAGGTCTGCTTTGGTACAACTATCCAAAGATTAACCAATTAGTACAGGAAGCATGATGGACTTTCCAACCGGCGTTGAGCTGCATAATGGGAAAATACGGATTACATTTACCTATCGCGGCAAACGTTGCCGCGAAGTCCTTCGCGGTTGGACGGTGAACAGCAGCAACATCAAAAAAGCTGGAAATCTTCGCGCACTCATCACAAGCGAAATACAGCTCGGTAAGTTCGACTATGCGGAACGCTTCCCGGAATCCAAAGCGCTTAAGAAGTTCATCACAACCAAAAAAATCACCACGTTTAAAGAGTTGAGTGATTTTTTTACAGACACCAAAGCCTTAGAGGTATCTGGTGCAACGCTGCTATCGCTTACTTCGGTCGTAAATACGTTACAACGTGTAATCGGAGAAAATACCCGTCTGGTAGATATTGAGCATGCCGATATTTTGCATTACCGAAAGGAGTTATTGACCGGTACAATTATTAACCCGGCAATGCCGAATCTGGCCCGGCAAGGCCGCGCGCCCTCAACAGTCAATAAACAGATGGCAGTTTTATCAGAAATGCTTAAGCTCGCAAACCGAAGCCAGTTTATATTGCATGCTCCTTATGAAGGAGTGTCGCGACTCAAGTTATCTAAAAATGATCCCGACCCACTTTTACTTCATGAGTACCAGGCACTGATAGCCGCCCTTCCCCGTAGCCAGGCATTAATCATCATTGTTGCCGTACATACGGGGATGAGGCCGGGCGAGATATGCGCCCTGGCATGGGAAGATATTGATTTGGTAAAAGGTGAAATCCACGTATCCAGAAGTTTGACGAATAAGCGAGTATTTGTACCTCCTAAGACAGATGCCGGAATAAGGACAATAACGTTGCTTAGGCCTGCTCTGGATGCACTGAAGGAGCAATACGAAATCACCGGCGCTAATCCGAAGCAAGAAATTCGATTTCACCATCGGGAGATCGGTAAAACTGAGCAGCAATCTCTTCGCTTCGTTTTTTCACCAACAGCATATTCGTCAAAGAAAGGCAGTTACTTTTCCAAGAACTCTATTGCCTATGGCTGGAAGCGAGGTACTAAACTTGCCAATATCCGCGAAAGGAATCCTTATCAGTCACGGCATACCTATGCCTGCTGGACGTTGATGGCCGGAGCGAACCCGTCATTCATAGCGAGTCAGATGGGGCATGAAGATGCGCGAATGGTGTACGAGGTTTACTCCAAGTGGATTGGCGACATGAACCAGGATCAGGTCAACATGCTGAACAATCAGATGCCAACAGCACTGCCCCCAGGACGCCCCCACGGGCGAGGGAGCATGAAAAAAGTTATTTAATTTCATAGCGCTGCTTTCAATCTACATAATCAGCGTTAAACTATTCGTACCATGAATTTAGGGAGAAACAATGATGCGCGTGCTGGTTGTTGAGGATAATGCATTATTACGCCACCACCTTAAGGTTCAGCTACAGGATTTAGGCCACCAGGTGGATGATGCAGAAGATGCAAAGGAAGCAGACTATTTTCTTAATGAACACTTGCCGGATATTGCGATCGTCGATTTAGGACTCCCCGATGAAGACGGACTGTCACTGATCCGCCGCTGGCGCAGTAATGACGTTTCATTGCCCATTCTGGTATTAACCGCCCGTGAAGGCTGGCAGGACAAAGTGGAAGTGCTCAGTGCCGGTGCAGATGATTACGTCACAAAACCGTTTCACATTGAAGAAGTGGTTGCAAGAATGCAGGCATTGATGCGCCGCAATAGTGGTCTGGCCTCGCAGATAATCTCGCTTCCGCCATTTCAGGTGGACCTTTCTCGCCGCGAACTGTCCGTGAACGATGAAGTGATCAAACTCACGGCGTTCGAATACACCATTATGGAGACGCTGATCCGTAATAGCGGCAAAGTCGTTAGTAAAGATTCGCTTATGTTACAGCTCTACCCGGATGCTGAACTGCGTGAAAGTCACACCATTGATGTCTTAATGGGACGTCTGCGCAAGAAAATTCAGGCGCAATATCCGGACGATGTGATCACCACGGTACGTGGGCAAGGTTATCTTTTTGAACTGCGCTGATGAATAAATTACTGCGTCATTTTTTCCCGTTATCACTGCGGCTGCGCTTTTTGCTGGCAACCGCAGGCGTTGTACTGGTCCTCTCGCTGGCTTACGGCATGGTGGCTTTGGTTGGCTATAGCGTCAGCTTTGATAAAACAACATTTCGTCTGCTACGTGGCGAAAGTAATCTGTTCTATACCCTGGCGAAATGGGAAAACGGCAAAATCAATGTCGAGCTACCTGAAAATCTCGATATGCAAAGCCCTACAATGTCGCTGATTTATAATGAAAACGGTAAGCTGCTCTGGGCCCAACGCGACGTACCCTGGCTGGTACAACGTATTCAACCAGACTGGCTAAAGACAAATGGTTTTCATGAGATTGAAGCCAATGTCGACGCCACCAGCACATTGCTACGCGAGGATCATTCGGCACAACAGAAGCTAAGAGAAGTCAGAGAAGATGACGATAATGCAGAAATGACCCACTCCGTGGCAGTGAACATCTACCCTGCCACCGCCAGAATGCCACAACTGACCATTGTGGTTGTTGATACCATTCCTATTGAGCTCAAACGCTCATATATGGTCTGGAGCTGGTTTATTTATGTGCTGGTTGCCAATTTACTGTTGGTTATCCCGTTGCTGTGGGTTGCAGCCTGGTGGAGCCTGCGACCTATCGAATCACTGGCGCGCGAAGTCCGTGAGCTTGAAGAGCATCATCGCGAGATGCTTAATCCTGCCACCACGCGTGAACTCACCAGTCTGGTGCGTAACCTCAACCGCTTATTAAAGAGCGAACGTGAGCGCTACGATAAATACCGTACCACGTTAACTGACCTCACCCACAGCCTGAAAACACCGTTGGCCGTATTGCAAAGCACGCTACGCTCGATGCGTAATGAGAAAATGAGCGTGAGCGATGCTGAACCCGTCATGCTGGAGCAAATTAGCCGTATTTCACAGCAAATTGGCTATTATCTGCATCGTGCCAGCATGCGCGGCAGTAGCGCCCTTCTCAGCCGGGAATTGCATCCGGTTGCACCGTTGCTGGATAAACTGACCTCTGCATTAAACAAGGTGTACCAGCGTAAAGGGGTTAACATTAATCTCGACATTTCGCCTGAGACAAGCTTTGTGGGTGAACAGAACGATTTCGTCGAAGTGCTGGGCAACGTCCTGGATAACGCCTGTAAATATTGCCTGGAATTTGTCGAGATCTCAGCGCAATTAACGGAAGACCATCTGCACATTGTGGTAGAAGATGACGGCCCCGGTATTCCACACAGTAAACGTGAAGTGGTGTTCGACCGTGGTCAGCGCGTGGATACCTTACGCCCCGGGCAAGGCGTGGGTTTGGCTGTCGCACGTGAGATCACCGAGCAATATGACGGGCAGATTATCGCTGGCGACAGTCTGCTGGGCGGAGCGCGCATGGAAGTTATTTTCGGCCGCCAACATCCGGGACAAAAAGACGAGTAATCTTTACATGTAATAAATATGTACTGACTTCACGCTTGAGGTTAAGTATCCGTTATAATCGGTTGCAGATACCAGCCTGCGGGATGCTCATTATGGAATACCAACTCACTCTTAACTGGCCCGATTTTCTTGAACGTCACTGGCAAAAACGCCCGGTGGTCTTAAAACGCGGCTTTAACAACTTTATTGATCCACTCTCCCCTGACGAACTGGCTGGGCTGGCAATGGAAAGCGAAGTCGACAGCCGGTTGGTCAGCCACCAGGATGGCAAATGGCAGGTTAGCCACGGTCCTTTCGAGAGCTATGACCATCTTGGTGAAAGCAACTGGTCACTGCTGGTCCAGGCCGTAAACCACTGGCATGAACCAACTGCCGCGCTGATGCGGCCATTCCGTGAATTGCCGGACTGGCGCATTGACGATTTGATGATCTCATTTTCTGTACCCGGCGGTGGTGTTGGCCCGCATCTGGATCAATATGATGTGTTCATCATCCAGGGAACCGGTCGCCGTCGCTGGCGTGTGGGTGAAAAACTGCAGTTGAAGCAGCATTGCCCGCACCCTGACCTGCTCCAGGTTGATCCGTTTGAAGCCATCATTGATGAAGAGCTGGAGCCAGGCGATATTCTGTATATTCCACCTGGATTCCCGCACGAAGGTTACGCGTTAGAAAACGCGATGAATTACTCGGTAGGTTTCCGCGCACCGAATACCCGGGAGCTGATCAGCGGATTTGCTGATTACGTTCTGCAACGCGAACTGGGTAGCACGTACTACAGCGATCCAGATCTACCGCCGCGCGACCATCCAGCAGACGTGCTGCCACAGGAAATGGACAAGCTGCGCGAAATGATGCTGGGGCTCATTAACCAGCCGGAGCATTTTAAACAGTGGTTTGGCGAGTTTATCTCTCAGTCGCGTCATGAACTGGACGTTGCGCCGCCTGAGCCGCCTTATCAGCCTGACGAAATCTATGATGCCCTGAAGCAAGGCGATGTCCTGGTTCGTCTGGGTGGATTGCGTGTACTGCGCATTGGCGATGACGTTTATGTAAATGGTGAGAAAATTGACTCCCCTCACCGTCCGGCGCTGGATGCGCTCGCCAGCCATATTGTTCTGACAGCGGAAAACTTTGAGGATGCACTGGAAGATCCGTCTTTCCTCGCCATGCTTGCCGCACTGGTGAATAGCGGATACTGGTTCTTCGAAGGATAACCTATTGAAAGTGCGCCGGAAGGCGCTTCGCTTATCCGGCCTACAAATAGCGTATCCCGTAGGCCGGATAAGCGAAGCGCCATCCGGCATCTACCGGCAAAAGCGGCTACTGTTTCGCCGTCAATTCCGCAATTCGCACAATCACCTGCACGGCTTTTTCCATGCCTTCCAGTGTCACAAACTCATGCTTACCATGATAGTTATAGCCACCGGTGAACAGATTCGGGCAAGGTAATCCCATGAACGACAGTTGCGCGCCGTCGGTACCACCACGAATGGGTTTAAGATCCGGCTCAATGTCACAATCGCGCATTGCCTGCTGGGCGATATCCAGCACATGCGGATGCTCGATCACTTTTTCACGCATATTGTAGTAGCTGTCTTCAATCACCAGCTCGATATAGCAGTCCGGATGTAGCCCTTTACCGACCTTTTTGGCAATATCCATGATTTTGCGTTTACGCGCTTCAAACTGTTTACGCGCTTCAAACTGCTTACGGTCAAAATCGCGGATAATGTAGTGCATATCAGCCCGATCAACCGTCCCTTTCATGCTTGCCAGATGGTAAAAACCTTCATAGCCTTCCGTCGCTTCCGGGCTTTCATCGGCGGGAACTTCGGCATGGATGCGAGCCGCCAGCGACAGCGCGTTCACCATCACCCCTTTTGCCGTACCCGGATGCACATTGTTACCGACGATCTTGATATTGACCGACGCGGCGTTGAAGTTTTCAAACTCCAGTTCGCCCACGCCGCCACCGTCGACGGTATAGGCCCACTGCGCATCAAATGCTGCAACGTCGAAATGCTTCGCGCCTTTACCGACCTCTTCATCTGGCGTAAAGGCCACGCGGATATCGCCATGCGGAATATCTTTTTGTATCAACACAGCCAGTGCGGTCATGATTTCGGCGATACCGGCTTTATCATCCGCACCCAGCAGCGTTTTGCCATCTGTGGTGATCAACGTCTGACCCAGAAGTTGATGCAGCACCGGGAACATCACCGGCGACAAAACCTCATCGCCAATACCGAGCGCAATATCGCCGCCGCGATAGTTTTCGACAATTTGCGGATTAACGTTTTTACCGCTGAAATCCGGTGAGGTATCCACATGGGAAATAAAACCGATCGCGGGAATATTGCCTGCAACGTTAGCGGGCAACGTTGCCATCAACGTCCCCTTGTCGCTCAAGGTAATATTGACCAGCCCCATCTCTTCGAGTTGCTGCTTAAGCAACTGCAATAACTTCCACTGTCCTTCAGTGCTGGGTACCTGCCGCACGCCCGATTTTGATTGGGTGTCCAGCGACACGTAGTGTAAAAAACGCTCAAGTAGTTTATCCATGCAGTCACCCTCACTTTTTGTGACAACATTATCAATAAGCAACAAAAGACAAATATTGCGTCAGGTCACTTTTATCCCCGCAAGTGAGAATATTTCTCCCTGACATCCCCTCTGACTATAGGGTTAAGTCAGTAATTCGCAACAAGGATTGGCGATTACAATGGTTTGCCGTAGAATAACCGCCCTCATTAAGAGTCATCAAGGTGGTTAACCACAAACCCCGCATCGGTCAGCCATCCGTTGCGTTTACATGGGACAGAGTAAAAAATTGAATAAACAACCGCGTTCGCTTTCTCCACTGGTGCAATTAGCGGGAATTCGCAAAAGTTTCGATGGCAAAGAGGTGATTTCCAGCCTGGATTTGACCATCAACAATGGCGAATTTCTCACGCTGCTCGGCCCCTCTGGCTGCGGTAAAACAACCGTTCTTCGCCTGATTGCCGGTCTGGAAACGGTTGATTCCGGTCATATTATGTTGGACAACCAGGACATCACTCACGTTCCTGCGGAAAACCGCTACGTGAACACCGTCTTCCAAAGCTATGCGTTATTCCCCCACATGACCGTGTATGAGAATGTGGCCTTTGGTTTACGCATGCAGAAAACCCCCGCAGCCGATATTCCTCCTCGCGTTACTGAAGCCCTGCGCATGGTGCAACTGGAAGAGTTCGCTCAGCGAAAACCGCATCAACTCTCCGGTGGCCAACAGCAGCGCGTGGCGATTGCCCGTGCGGTGGTCAATAAACCGCGTTTACTCCTGTTAGATGAATCTCTCTCTGCGCTGGACTACAAACTGCGCAAGCAGATGCAGAACGAACTGAAAGCGTTACAGCGTAAGCTGGGTATCACTTTCGTCTTTGTCACTCACGATCAGGAAGAAGCGCTGACTATGTCAGACCGTATCGTGGTGATGCGTGACGGCAAGATTGAGCAGGACGGTACGCCGCGCGAGATCTACGAAGAGCCGAAAAATTTGTTCGTTGCCGGATTTATCGGCGAGATCAATATGTTTAACGCCACGGTGATAGAACGTCTGGACGAGCAGCGCGTTCGTGCTAACGTTGAAGGCCGCGAGTGCAATATTTACGTCAACTTCGCGGTGGTTCCCGGACAGAAACTGCACGTTCTGTTACGCCCGGAAGATCTGCGCGTGGATGAAATCAACGACGATAATCATATCGAAGGCCTGATCGGCTACGTGCGCGAACGCAACTACAAAGGCATGACGCTGGAGTCGGTTGTGGAACTGGAAAATGGCAAGATGGTGATGGTCAGTGAATTCTTCAACGAAGACGATCCTGACTTTGACCACTCGCTCGACCAGAAAATGGCGATTAACTGGGTAGAAAGCTGGGAGGTCGTACTGGCTGATGAAGAACACAAGTAAATTCCAGAGTGTGGTGATCGTCACCATTGTCGGTTGGCTTGTGTTGTTTGTCTTTCTGCCCAACCTGATGATCATCGGTACCAGCTTTTTGACCCGCGACGACGCCAATTTCGTCAAAATGGTCTTTACGCTGGAAAACTATACACGCCTGCTCGATCCGCTCTATTTTGAGGTGCTGGTTCATTCCCTCAATATGGCGCTGATTGCCACGCTCGCCTGCCTGGTACTCGGCTACCCGTTTGCCTGGTTTTTGGTGAAACTGCCGGAAAAAGTGCGCCCGCTGCTGCTGTTCCTGCTGATTGTTCCGTTCTGGACCAACTCACTTATCCGCATCTACGGACTCAAAATTTTCCTCAGTACCAAAGGCTATCTCAACGAGTTTCTGTTGTGGCTCGGCGTTATCGATACTCCTATTCGTATCATGTTTACACCCAGCGCGGTGATTATCGGCCTGGTGTACATCCTGCTGCCGTTTATGGTGATGCCGCTCTATTCCAGCATTGAAAAACTCGATAAACCGCTACTGGAAGCCGCGCGTGATTTGGGTGCCAGTAAACTTCAGACCTTCACCCGCATCATTATTCCGTTGACGATGCCGGGAATTATCGCCGGATGTCTGTTGGTTATGCTGCCAGCCATGGGGCTGTTTTACGTATCCGACTTAATGGGCGGGGCGAAAAACCTGCTGATTGGTAATGTGATTAAAGTGCAGTTCCTGAACATCCGCGACTGGCCGTTTGGTGCCGCCACCAGCATTACGCTGACCATTGTGATGGGGCTGATGCTGCTGATCTACTGGCGCGCCTCGCGCTTGCTGAACAAGAAGGTGGAACTCGAATGATCGGTCGGCTGCTCAGAGGCGGTTTCATGACCGCTATCTACGCGTATCTGTATATTCCAATCATCATTTTGATTGTGAACTCCTTTAACAGCTCGCGCTTCGGCATAAACTGGCAGGGTTTTACCACCAAATGGTACGGGCTGCTGATGAACAACGACAGTTTGCTGCAGGCGGCACAGCACTCACTGACGATGGCCGTGCTCTCCGCGACCTTTGCCACCCTGATCGGTTCACTGACTGCGGTCGCTTTATATCGCTACCGTTTTCGTGGCAAACCATTTGTCAGCGGCATGTTGTTTGTGGTGATGATGTCGCCGGATATCGTGATGGCAATTTCGCTGCTGGTGCTGTTTATGCTGATTGGCATTCAACTGGGCTTCTGGTCGCTGCTGTTTTCACATATCACGTTCTGCCTGCCTTTTGTGGTCGTAACGGTCTACTCACGTTTGAAAGGCTTTGACGTACGTATGCTTGAAGCAGCTAAAGACCTGGGTGCCAGTGAAGTGACCATTCTGCGCAAGATCATTCTGCCACTGGCCATGCCGGCGGTAGCTGCAGGTTGGTTGCTAAGTTTTACGCTGTCGATGGATGATGTCGTGGTTTCGTCCTTCGTCACCGGACCCGGCTATGAGATTTTGCCATTAAAAATCTACTCAATGGTTAAAGTCGGTGTATCACCAGAGGTGAATGCACTGGCAACCATTTTGTTGGTTCTGTCGCTGGTTATGGTGATCGCCAGCCAGCTTATTGCACGTGATAAAACCAAGGGCCGTTAAGGCCCTTAATTCAGGGGACGTTAAATGATGAAAAAATGGTCACGCCACCTGCTCGCGGCGGGTGCTCTGGCACTGGGCATGAGCGCCGCTCACGCGAATGACAACAACACGCTTTATTTCTACAACTGGACCGAATACGTTCCGCCAGGATTACTGGAACAGTTCACCAAAGAGACCGGCATTAAGGTAATCTATTCGACCTACGAGTCGAACGAAACCATGTACGCCAAGCTCAAAACCTATAAAGACGGTGCGTACGATCTGGTGGTGCCTTCCACCTATTACGTCGACAAAATGCGTAAAGAAGGCATGATCCAAAAGATCGATAAGTCGACGTTAACCAACTTCCACAACCTCGATCCGGAAATGCTCAATAAGCCGTTTGACCCGAACAACGACTACTCAATCCCGTATATCTGGGGTGCAACGGCCATTGGTATTAACAGTGATGCCATTGATCCCAAAACCGTGACCAGCTGGGCTGACCTGTGGAAACCGGAATACAAAGGCAGCCTGCTGTTAACGGATGATGCCCGCGAAGTGTTCCAGATGGCGCTGCGCAAGCTGGGATACTCCGGGAATACCACCGACCCGAAAGAGATTGAAGCTGCGTATAACGAGCTGAAGAAGCTAATGCCTAACGTTGCGGCGTTTAACTCTGACAACCCGGCCAACCCGTATATGGAAGGTGAAGTCAATCTGGGGATGGTGTGGAACGGCTCCGCATATGTTGCGCGTCAGGCAGGTACACCGCTGGAAGTCGTCTGGCCGAAAGAAGGTGGGATTTTCTGGATGGACAGCCTGTCTATTCCGGCAAATGCTAAAAACAAAGAAGGTGCGCTGAAGCTGATTAACTTCCTGCTACGCCCGGACGTGGCGAAAGAAGTGGCGGAAACTATTGGTTATCCAACGCCAAACCTGGCGGCACGCAAGCTGCTAAGTCCGGAAGTCGCGAATGATAAAACCCTGTACCCGGATGCAGAAACCATCAACAAAGGGGAATGGCAGAACGATGTTGGTTCCGCCAGCGCCATCTATGAAGAGTATTATCAGAAGCTGAAAGCAGGACGCTAATTGCCCTCCTCGTAGGCCGGATAAGACACGCCAGCGTCGCATCCGGCGCATCATCACTGCCCGATGGCGCTGCGCTTATCGGGCCTACTCCATCCGTGCTCACAGACCTTTCAATAACTTCTCAACAAACTCGGGTACCACCTGGCTTGCCGGGCCGTAATACTTCTCTTCGAACTCGCTACCCACCTGGCTTGGTTCGAGATTTAACTCCACCGTATGCGCCCCATGCAGACGCGCTTCGTGGACAAAACCCGCAGCCGGATAAACATGCCCTGACGTGCCAATGGCAATGAAAACATCTGCCATCGCCAGCGCCATATAAATTTCATCCATCCCCAGCGGCATTTCGCCAAACCAGACAACGTGCGGTCGCAGGGGCGCAGGGAACTGGCAGCAATGGCATTTGTCTTCTGGCGTGACGTCCCCTGTCCAGTCTAAAATCTGCCCGCTTTGCGAACAGCGAACCTTAAGAAGCTCGCCGTGCATATGGATAACGTTCTGACTTCCCGCACGTTCGTGCAGATTATCGATATTTTGCGTTACCAGTAGAAAGCGATCACCCAGCTCGGCTTCGAGTTTTGCCAACGCAATATGCGCCGCGTTTGGCTGAATTTCGGGCTGTTGCAACTGGTGACGACGGGCGTTATAAAACGACTGAACCAGTCCAGGATTACGACTAAATCCTTCCGGCGTTGCCACATCCTCAACCCGATGTTCTTCCCAAAGACCATCCGCAGCACGGAAGGTACGAATCCCTGATTCAGCGGAAATTCCCGCGCCAGTCAGGACTAACACCCTTGGTTTTTCCACCAGTTCAGGCACCACTCTGTCTCTGAAAAAGATCCGTTGACGCAGGCGATCGCGCAAATGGCGTTTATTTTTACGAAAACGGCTTAATCGATGACCCCGACGCGACAGCATAACAACCTCTTTGTATTAATCGGTAAGATGTAGGAAAGCGGCTCCGCGCATCCCACCCGCATCACCGTGTCGTGCCTGCTCAATACGCGGCACACGGGCAACGGGCAGCAAATGACGTGGCAGCCTGCCCGCCAGTTGCGTCGTAATAGCGGTAAAGTTCGACAAGCCACCGCCAATCACCACTAAATCTGGATCGACGATAGTCAGGATATTCCCCAGGCAAACGGCCAACAAATCCAGATAACGCTCTACATGCGCATGCGCGTGCTCATCGCCTTGCTCCCAGAGGGTGATAATTTCACGGGCATCCAGAGGTTGATGGTAGTAATGCTGGTACAACCACGCAAATCCGCCACCGGAAAGATAACTTTCGATGCACCCCAGTTGACCACATCCGCAACGACGCAGCGGGAAATCAAATCCCATCAACGTCAACGCATCAACAGGCAAACGGATATGACCGAACTCGCCGGTAATATAGCTACGTCCAGTGATAGACTTTCCGTTAAGCACCAGGCCACCACCGACACCGGTGCCGAGGATTAAGCCCATCACTAACGGATACTGGGTGAACTCATCGTCCCAGGCTTCGGAGAGTGCAAAACAGTTGGCGTCATTATCCAGACGCACATCACGATCCAGTCGTGCGCTGAGATCGGCCCGAAGCGGTTTGCCACTGGCAGCAGGAACGTTGGCTGCATACAGCGTACCGTCCTCCGTTTCCGGCATACCAGGAATGCCGATGCCAACCGAACCTTTAATGCCAAACCGCTGGTCTGCTTCCTGCACCAAATTGCACACCGCATCAAGGAAAGCGTCATAACTGTCACGCGGCGTAGGGACGCGCGTTTCCCATTGCAAACGACGTTGATTATCGAATACGCCTAACGCAATTTTAGTCCCACCGATGTCAAATCCGTAATACATCACCGCTCCTTGATGCAGCATGAATGCTTTAGTGTATATATTGTTATTGGCCGCTAAGTACTCTCGCAGGATCAATATTGCTGGCGCGACGCGCCGGATACCAACTCGCCAAAAGACTCAGCACTAATGCTGTCACCAGCACGTAAATCACATCCAGCCAGTGTAATTCCGATGGCAGGAAGTCAATGAAATAGATATCGCCGGAGAGGAACTGATGGCCGATAAGCGCCTCAATACCATTGATAATCGGTGTGAGCTGTAGAGAAACAACAACACCAATAACCACACCTATCAGGCTACCGAACAGACCCGCCAGCAGTCCATACCAGACGAAGATGGCGCGGATCAGTCCGTCTTTCGCCCCCAGCGTTCTTAATACCGCAATATCGCCGCTTTTGTCTTTTACCGCCATCACTAACGTTGAAACGATATTAAAGCAGGCTACGCCAATCACCAGCACCATCGCCAGATACATAATGGCGCGGATCATCTGGATATCGCGATACATATAGCCGTAAGTACCGATCCAGCTCTTAATATAAACATAGTTATTGGTCACTTCGCCCGCATCTCGCACCAACTTATTGGCGTTAAAGACATCGTTGACCTTCAGGGCAATCCCGGAAACGCTGGAACCCATATCCAGGTACTGCTGCGCGTCTTCCATTGGGATCATGGCGAAGCTGTGATCGAGCTGACCGCTCAGTTGCAGAATACCGGTAACGTGCAAACGCACGCGTTTAGGCTGCTGTAGCTTGTGATCGGCGCTGGCATTGGGGATCATAATCGACACCCAATCTCCCTGCTTCACCTTCAGCGCGTCCGCAATCCCCTTGCCAATAATGACCTGCTGCTCACCGGCTTTGAAATTATCCCAGGCGTGGTTTTGCACGAAGGATGGCAGTGCGCTTAAACGCTGTTCCTGTTTCGGGTCAACGCCCTTCACCTGCACCGCGCGCAAGTTCGCCCCACTCTCCACCAGCCCGGTGAAATTGATATAAGGCGCAGCAGCGACAATGCCAGGCACTTTCTGAACTTTGTCGAGTGCTTCCTGCCAGTTGTTCCAGGGCTGATTTACCGCTTCAATCTCACCGTGCGGAACCACGGCCAGAATACGGTTGTTCAACTCTCGCTCAAATCCGTTCATGGCACTTAAACCAACGATCAACACCGCCACACCCAACGCGATGCCAACGGTGGAAATCACAGATATCAGCGACACCATGCCACCGCGCCGCCGACCGCGGCTAAAGCGCAGACCAATCAATAATGATAAAGGCGATGCCATTACTCAGCCCCCATCAGGCTCAGTTCAGCCGTCAGGCGACCATCGCGCATTTCAAGCTGGCGGCTCATGCGCTTCGCCAGTTGTAGATCGTGCGTCACCACCAGAAATGCCGTGCCCTGAGAGCGGTTCAGCTCACCCAGCAGTTCGAAAATGCTGTCCGCGTTTCGCGCATCAAGGTTACCCGTTGGCTCGTCTGCCAGGACCAGGCGCGGGTTATTCACCAGCGCACGGGCGATGGCCACACGCTGGCGTTCGCCGCCAGACAGTTCAGACGGGCGATGACTGGCACGATGATCCAGCCCTACCGCTTTCAGCATGTCACGTGCGCGCTCGGTTATTTCAGCCGGTTTTTTCTTGCCGATCAGCAGCGGCATCGCCACGTTTTCCAGCGCGGTAAAGTCTGGCAACAAATGGTGGAACTGGTAAATAAATCCGAGCTTCTGATTACGCAGTTCCGCTTTCGCCGCTGACGAGAGTTTGCTCATCGGCTGACCGCTAAAAATGACGTCGCCGGAAGTCGGTGTATCCAGCCCGCCGAGCAGATGAAGCAGTGTACTTTTGCCGGAGCCTGAGCTGCCGACAATCGCCATCATCTCACCCTCGCCGACGCTAAAACTGACATCGTGCAGAACATCAGTCTGCACCGTGCCTTCCTGATAGCGTTTGCACAGGTTGTCGCATTGCAACAGGATCTTATTCATAACGTAAAGCCTCAGCGGGTTGAGTGGCGGCAGCGCGCCAGGAAGGATAAAGCGTAGACAGCAGCGCGATGGCCATCGCCACCAGCGCAATGACGATCACCTGCAGCGGCTCAATAGCAACCGGCAACGCGGCACCGTCCAGCAGCACACCAATAATTGGCATCAGGTTGTTCAGTTGGCTGGCAAGCAATGCGCCCAGCACCGCGCCCAGCAGCGCGCCGATAATTCCGGCACTGGCCCCCTGAACCATAAACACCATCATGATTTGCCGCGGCGTTAGCCCCTGCGTTTGTAGAATCGCCACTTCCCCTTGCTTCTCCATTACCATCAGACCCAACGAGGTAATAATATTAAAAGCCGCAACTGCCACGATCAGGCTAAGCAGCAGCCCCATCATGTTTTTCTCCATGCGCACAGCCTGGAACAGTTCCCCTTTGCGCTCGCGCCAGTCCTGCCATTTGGTGCCCTGCGGCAGCGTTTGCTGGCTCAGCGTGTCAACTTTTAACGGTTCGTTCAGCCACAGACGCCAGCCGGTAATATTGCCCACCGGATAGCGCATCAGGCGGGAAGCATCCTGAATGTTGGTCAGCATCTGGTAGCCGTCTACTTCGCTGTTGGCGGCGAAGGTGCCAATCACCGTAAACAGACGCTGGCTCGGCAAACGCCCCATCGGCGTAAACTGGCTGGCCGAAGGCACCATCACGCGAATTTGATCGCCGCGATTGACGCCCAACTGCCCGGCAAGCTGCTCACCGAGGATGACATTATACTTACCCGGCTGCAGATCTGTTTGCTTCACATTGACCAGATACGGCGTGAGAGGATCTTTTTGCGCCGGGTCGATGCCCAGCATCACGCCGACCGCCACGCTACGCGCACTTTGCAGCACCACATCCCCCGTAGTTATCGGTGCGACGCGGTTGACGCCGTTCAACACCACCGCTTTTTCCGGCAGTTGCTGCGGGTTCAGAGAACCCTGTTCAGACGAGAGAACGGCCTGAGGCATCAGGCCAAGGATATTGTTTTGCAGCTCGCGCTCGAAACCGTTCATCACCGACAACACCGTGACCAGCGCCATTACCCCGAGGGTAATGCCAATGGTGGAGAGCCAGGAAACGAAGCGACCGAAGCGATCTGCTGCACGCCCACGCATATAACGCAGGCCAATGAATAGAGCGACAGGTTGGTACATGAAATCCGTCTGGTTGCTGTTAGCAAAGTCACGAGTATATAAGCGAAAGCAGAATGGGTAAATGACTGAACCGTAAGTGTTCGTCAGCACTTGTCCTAAAAGTATAAATAAATCAATCCGCTAAAGTTGTCCCTCTTTTCTTAAGTCCAGATCCCTGATCTTTATCTTAAAAAAACAAAATGCAGACAGTTACGCATTACAGCCCACCGCGAGTTGCGCAGGATGGCAGGCTATAGCAATCAATATGGATACGCCGTCTCGATGATTAAAAAAGAACTATGGATTAACCAGATCAAAGGGTTATGTATTTGTCTGGTGGTAATTTATCACTCGGTAATCACGTTTTACCCGCACCTCACTACGTTTCAGCATCCGCTTTCAGAGATACTGAGCAAATGCTGGATTTACCTGAACTTGTACCTTGCGCCGTTTCGCATGCCGGTGTTTTTCTTTATTTCGGGGTATCTGATCCGTCGCTATATCGATAGCGTCACGTGGACCACCTGCCTGGATAAACGAATCTGGAGCATCGCCTGGGTGTTGGTGCTTTGGGGGGTGGTACAATGGCTGGCGTTAGTCGCGCTCAATAACTGGCTGGCCCCGCAGCGCGATCTGAACCATACCGCCAACGCCGCCTATGCCGATTCGATCAGTGATTTTACCCACGGGATGCTCACCGCCAGCACCAGCTTGTGGTATCTGTACGCACTGATTGTTTATTTTGTTTTGTGTAAGCTTTTCAGCCGCTGGGCGGCGCCATTGTTGGCGTTATTTGTCGTGTTGAGCGTGGCGATCAATTATGTCCCGACGCCGTGGTGGGGAATGAACAGCGTCATTCGTAACCTGCCATACTACAGCCTCGGCGCGTGGTTTGGTGCAACGCTGATGGCATGGATCAAAGAGGTTCCCCTGCGCCGCCATTCTGTGCTTTTTCTGGTTAGTACAATCGTCGCCGCCGTTGCATGGCTGGCAAATGTTTCACTATTACTTTCTCTTCTTTCCATCGTACTCATTATGAAGCTGTTTTATCAATTTGAGCTGCGCTTTGGTATGCGTGAGTCCGGCCCGTTAAGCGTGATTGGCGCCAATACCATCGCCATCTACACCACCCACCGTATTCTGGTTGAGCTGTTCAGCTTAACGCTAATCCCCAAAATCAATCATGCCGCCTGGCCTGCATATGCAGAGCTGGCCCTGCTGCTGGTGTATCCGTTCGCCTGCCTGCTGCTGTGCACCTTGTTTGGCCTGTTGGTGCGTAAAATTTCACAAAAAACAGTGGCCGACCTGCTATTTTCCCCGCCTTCTTTATCGACCGCCTCGCGCTAACTTCAACGCGTTTTTGCCCCCCTTCGGGGGCGAATCAATTTGCTTATGAGAAACGATCACGGATAATAAAGAAACATTGCTTATCAGACGTATATCCAAACGAGATCCTGACAACCGAATGCCTGAACAACATCGTTACACGCTTCCAGCAAAAGCTGGCGATCAGCGCCAGTTGGGTGAACTTACCGGTGCCGCCTGCGCGACGCTGGTCGCCGAAATCGCTGAACATCACGCGGGGCCAGTGGTGCTGATCGCGCCGGACATGCAAAATGCACTGCGTTTGCATGATGAAATTCGTCAGTTTACCGACCAGATGGTGATGAATCTGGCTGACTGGGAAACACTGCCCTATGACAGTTTTTCCCCACATCAGGAAATTATCTCCTCGCGACTCTCCACGTTGTATCAACTGCCTGCGATGCAACGCGGTGTGCTGATCGTACCGGTCAACACGTTGATGCAGCGCGTCTGCCCGCACAGCTATCTACACGGTCATGCACTGGTGATGAAAAAGGGTCAGCGCCTGTCGCGTGATGCCCTGCGTGAGCAGCTGGACAGCGCCGGCTATCGCCATGTTGATCAGGTCATGGAACACGGCGAATACGCCACGCGCGGCGCGTTGTTGGATCTGTTCCCGATGGGCAGCGAGCTGCCTTATCGCCTTGATTTCTTTGATGACGAAATCGACAGCCTGCGTCTGTTTGATACCGACACCCAGCGCACGCTGGAAGAAGTCGACGCCATTAATTTGCTTCCCGCACACGAATTCCCGACTGACAAAACGGCCATCGAGCTGTTCCGCAGTCAGTGGCGCGACACCTTTGAGGTGAAACGCGACGCCGAACATATTTATCAGCAGGTCAGCAAAGGCACGTTACCTGCGGGTATTGAATACTGGCAGCCGCTATTTTTCAGCGAGCCGTTGCCGCCGTTGTTCAGCTACTTCCCGGCCAATACGCTGCTGGTGAATACCGGCGATATCGAGACCAGCGCTGAGCGCTTCCAGGCCGATACCCTGTCACGTTTTGAGAATCGCGGCGTTGATCCGATGCGCCCGCTTCTGCCACCTGAATCACTGTGGCTGCGGGTGGATGAGCTGTTTTCTGAACTGAAACGCTGGCCGCGCGTTCAGCTAAAAACCGAGAGTCTGGCGAACAAAGCTGCGAATACTAACCTCGGGTTCCAGAAGCTGCCGGATATCGCCGTGCAGGCGCAGCAAAAATCACCGTTAGATGCGTTACGTAAATTCCTTGAGAGCTTTACCGGTCCGGTAATTTTCTCAGTGGAAAGTGAAGGTCGCCGTGAAGCACTCGGCGAACTTCTGGCTCGCATCAAAGTTGCGCCGAAGCGGATATTGCGTCTTGATGAAGCCGCAGACAATGGTCGTTATTTGATGATTGGTGCAGCCGAGCATGGCTTCATCGATAGCAAACGCAATCTGGCGCTGATTTGTGAAAGCGATCTGCTGGGTGAACGCGTGGCGCGCCGCCGCCAGGATTCTCGTCGTACCATCAACCCGGATACGTTAATTCGTAACCTCGCGGAGCTGCATCCGGGGCAACCCGTCGTGCACCTTGAGCACGGCGTGGGTCGCTATGCCGGTATGACCACGCTGGAAGCGGGCGGCATTACCGGCGAATATCTGATGCTCACCTACGCCAACGACGCCAAATTGTATGTACCGGTGTCATCGTTGCATTTGATAAGCCGCTATGCCGGAGGCGCGGAAGAGAATGCCCCGCTGCATAAACTTGGCGGCGATGCCTGGTCACGCGCCCGGCAGAAAGCCGCCGAGAAGGTACGTGACGTCGCGGCGGAGTTGCTGGATATTTACGCCCAGCGTGCGGCAAAAGAAGGTTTTGCCTTTAAACACGACCGCGAGCAGTATCAGCTGTTTTGTGACAGCTTCCCATTTGAAACCACACCCGATCAGGCGCAGGCGATTAACGCGGTACTCAGCGATATGTGTCAGCCGCTGGCCATGGACCGCCTGGTGTGTGGCGATGTCGGCTTCGGTAAAACCGAAGTCGCGATGCGCGCCGCCTTCCTCGCCGTAGAGAATCACAAGCAGGTTGCCGTGCTGGTGCCGACCACCCTGCTCGCCCAGCAGCATTTCGACAACTTCCGCGATCGTTTTGCCAACTGGCCCGTGCGCATTGAGATGCTGTCCCGTTTTCGTAGCGCCAAAGAGCAAGCGCAGATTCTGGAGCAGGTTGCCGAAGGTAAAATCGATATTCTCATCGGCACGCACAAACTGCTGCAAAGCGATGTGAAACTCAAAGATTTGGGTCTGCTGATTGTCGATGAAGAGCACCGTTTCGGCGTTCGCCACAAAGAACGCATCAAGGCGATGCGCGCGGATGTCGATATTCTGACCCTGACGGCAACGCCTATTCCGCGTACGCTCAATATGGCGATGAGCGGCATGCGCGATCTGTCGATCATCGCCACACCGCCAGCGCGTCGTCTGGCGGTCAAAACCTTCGTGCGCGAATACGACAGCCTGGTGGTACGCGAAGCTATCCTGCGTGAAGTGCTGCGCGGCGGGCAGGTCTACTATCTGTTCAACGATGTTGAAAACATCCAGAAAACCGCTGACAGGCTGGCAGAGCTGGTACCGGAAGCGCGAATCGGGATTGGACACGGACAAATGCGCGAACGCGAGCTGGAACGCGTGATGAACGATTTCCACCATCAGCGCTTCAACGTGCTGGTGTGTACCACCATCATCGAAACCGGGATCGACATTCCCACCGCAAACACCATCATCATTGAACGTGCTGACCACTTCGGTTTAGCGCAATTACACCAGTTGCGCGGTCGTGTCGGACGTTCACACCATCAGGCCTATGCCTGGCTGTTGACGCCGCATCCGAAAGCGATGACCACCGATGCACAAAAACGCCTTGAGGCAATTGCATCACTGGAAGATTTAGGTGCAGGTTTTGCGCTAGCCACTCACGACCTCGAAATTCGCGGCGCGGGGGAACTGCTGGGCGAAGATCAGAGCGGTTCGATGGAAACCATCGGCTTCTCACTATACATGGAACTGCTGGAGAACGCGGTTGACGCGCTAAAAGAGGGACGCGAACCGTCACTCGAAGATCTCACCAACCAGCAAACTGAAGTCGAGTTGCGGATGCCGTCACTATTGCCAGATGACTACATCCCCGATGTGAATACGCGACTGTCGTTCTACAAGCGCATTGCCAGTGCGAAAGGCGAAAACGAGCTGGAAGAAATTAAGGTCGAGCTGATAGACCGTTTTGGTTTGTTGCCTGACCCGGCCCGTACGTTGCTGGATATTGCCCGTTTGCGCCAGCAAGCGCAAAAACTGGGTATCAGAAAGCTAGAAGGCAATGAAAAAGGCGGGACGATTGAGTTTGCCGAGAAGAACCACGTCAACCCGGTGTGGCTGATTGGCTTACTGCAAAAGCAACCCCAACACTTCCGTCTGGATGGCCCAACCAGGCTGAAGTTCATGCAAGATTTAGCTGAGCGTAAAACCCGTATCGACTGGGTACGTCAGTTTATGCGTCAACTGGAAGAAAACGCCATAGCATAGCGTTCCGGCCGGGTGAGCACGGTGCTTGCCCGGCCGATGAATTTACAAACTCTTTGCACTTCCCTGCACTTCCCGACACAGCAAACCGCCATAATTCCTGTTTACTTTTACATAATAAAAACCACGTAAAAACAATGGATTTAGGTGATGTTAAACAATAAACGACTCTCTCGCTGGCTAACGCTTTTTACGCTCGCGGCGACCGTCGCATTAGCGCTCCCGGCTCAAGCGAATACCTGGCCGCTCCCGCCGCCGGGAAGCCGTCTGGTGGGCCAGAATACCGTTCACGTTGTTGAAGACAATGGCGGTTCTCTGGAAGCGATTGCGAAAAAATATAATGTCGGCTTTTTAGCGCTGCTGCAGGCCAACCCCGGCGTTGACCCTTACGTACCACGTCCGGGCAGCGTGCTGACTATTCCGTTACAAACTCTGCTACCTGACGCCCCGCGCGAAGGGATTGTTATCAACCTCGCCGAACTGCGTCTTTACTATTACCAGCCAGGGACAAAATCGGTGACCGTGTATCCCATTGGCATTGGCCAGTTAGGCGGCGACACCCTGACGCCAACAATGGTCACCACCATCTCTGATAAGCGTGCTAACCCGACCTGGACACCAACAGCGAATATCCGCGCACGGTATAAAGCCAATGGTATCGACCTCCCTGCCGTAGTACCTGCCGGGCCGGATAACCCGATGGGCCATCATGCAATCCGCTTAGCGGCTTACGGCGGTGTGTATTTGCTGCATGGAACCAACGCGGATTTTGGCATCGGTATGCGTGTTAGTTCCGGGTGTATTCGCCTGCGTGACGGTGATATTGAAACCTTATTCCGTCAGGTTACGCCGGGAACCAAAGTGAACATCATCAACACGCCGATTAAAGCCTCCGTTGAACCTAACGGTATGCGCCTGGTTGAAGTACACCAACCGCTGTCAGAAAAGATTAATGACGACCCGCAGTTACTGCCAATCGTGTTGAATTCATCAATGCAGAACTTTAAAAATGCGGCACAAACAGACGCAGCTGTGATGGAGCATGCAATGGAGCTACGTTCAGGCATGCCTGTAGACGTGACGCGCCATCACGATGCTCCTGCACAAACGCTGTAAATTCAGGCCATAAAAAAACCCCGCCGGTTTGTTCCCGCGGGGTTTTTTATTGAATTCGCAGTGGCATTGCGAGGGCTTACAACTTATTTATAGATAACTGCAGTCCCGTGAAGGGTGTTAGGACCGGTAACAGAAGTAATACGGAATGACTTCGCCCCCATTTCATCTGCTTTCTGTGCCAGTTGATCTTCCAGAGAACCTAAATTAGTCCCGGCGTTGGCGGAGATAATACCGACTTTCTGTTGGCCTGCAGGTGTAGCCTGAACTTCAACAGCGGCAAAGCTTGCAAATGAAAGTGAGCTCAGGACAGCAGCGACAAAAAGAGTTTTTACGTTTTTCATGATAGTGACCTTTAGCAGATGAATGTGTGCCGTAAGCGATTAACTTAACGATCGATAGATAAATCATAGATGTGATCCAGGTCACACGTCAACATTTTTTTATAACGATTGTTATTTAAAGTACAAAGGTCTTATTTTTCATATCAATAGCATTGAATTATTTTTATCTTGAATGCACTGGAGTGTCTGCGCGATTATTTTTATAATGGTTATTCAATAAACCCAACCAGGTACAACGGCACCATGACAACTGAAACGACAGGTTGTGCAAAAAAAAGCCGTGGCCGACCAAAAGTGTTCGACAGGGAAGCCGCGCTTGATAAGGCCATGACACTCTTCTGGCAGCACGGATATGAAGCGACATCGCTCGCCGATCTCGTAGAAGCAACCGGGGCAAAAGCGCCTACGCTGTATGCAGAATTTACCAATAAGGAAGGACTGTTTCGTGCCGTGCTGGACCGCTATATCAGTCGCTTCGCGGCAAAACACGAAGCCCAACTGTTTTGTGAAGAAAAAAGCCTCGAATCTGCACTTGAGGACTATTTCACCGCCATAGCGACCTGCTTCACCAGTAAAGACACGCCTGCGGGATGTTTCATGATTAACACATCCGCTACGCTGGCCGCCTCCTCCCGGGACATTGCGCACACGGTTAAATCCCGTCACGCCATGCAGGAACAGACGCTGGCTCAGTTTCTGCATCAACGACAGGAAAAGGGTGAAATACCGGCACACTGCGATGTACAAAAGTTGGCTGAATATCTGAACTGTATTTTGCAGGGTATGTCGATCAGCGCCCGCGAAGGAGCCTCGTTTGAAAAACTGATGCAGATCGCACGAACCACCCTGCGGCTGTGGCCCGAACTCGTCAAAGCTTAACCCTTTTCCGCAATTCCCCCGCTGTACTAACCCCCCCGGGAGCTGATAGAGCCCCCGGTTAGATTTCCGTTCCATTGTCCCTACATTTCTCATTGTTTTCATCGTGTTATCCGAACATTTTTTGTAAAAGGTATTGATAACGACAATTGTTATCAGCAATATTCGCATTTGTTTTAATGCCTGTTTCACAATGTAACCATCGGTTTCTCTACCGCTATAACAAAAACAGATCGACTCTTTTTAAAAGGAATACAAATGAATAAGCGTCTCTGGGTGCTCAATCCTCTCCTGTTGTCTTTAACCCTACCGGCCATTGCGGCTGAGGAAGAGAACCTCATCGTCAGCGCCAACCGGAGCCAACGCACCGTGGCAGAAATGGCGCAAACGACATGGGTTATCGAAGGCAGAGAGATTGAACAGCAGGTTCAGGGGGGGAAAGAGTTTAAAGATGTTCTGGCTCAGTTGATCCCCGGAATCGACGTCAGCAGCCAGGGACGGACCAATTACGGGATGAACATGCGTGGTCGCGCCATCGTTGTGCTTATTGACGGTGTTCGTCTCAACTCTTCCCGCACCGACAGCCGCCAGCTCGACTCCATTGATCCGTTTAATATTGCACACATTGAAGTTATCTCCGGGGCAACATCGCTGTATGGCGGCGGAAGTACCGGTGGTTTGATCAACATCGTCACCAAAAAAGGTCAGCCTGAGCGTGAAGTTGAACTCGAACTGGGCAGCAAAAGCGGTTTCAACAACAGTAACGATCATGACGAGCGTGTTGCCGCCGCAGTGAGCGGAGGAACCGACCGCGCATCCGGACGCATGTCTGTCGCTTATCAACGGTTTGGGGGGTGGTATGATGCCAACCACGACGCCTTAATGCTCGATAATACCCAAACCGGTCTGCAGAATTCCGATCGCCTGGATCTGATGGGTACCGGGACGATTGAGCTTGATGACAACCGCCAGCTGCAGCTGGTTACGCAGTACTACAAAAGCCAGGGAGATGACGACTACGGACTGGATCTCGGCAAGAACATGTCTGCCGTGACGGGAACCGGCAACGCTCATACCAGCAGCGGTCTCAATTCCGACCGTATCCCCGGCACGGAACGGCATCTGATCAGTCTGCAATATTCCGATGCCAATTTCTTCGGCCAGAATCTGGTCAGCCAGATCTATTACCGTGACGAATCACTTAAATTCTATCCCTTCCCTACGCTGAGCAAAGGTAAGGTCACCAGTTTCTCCGCATCACAGCAGGATACTGACCAGTTTGGTGCCAAAATCACCCTCAACAGCCAGCTGATGGAAAACTGGGAACTGACATGGGGTATCGACGCCGATCACGAAACATTCGATTCCAATCAAGAATTCTTCGATCTTGCTTATTCCCTCCCCTCTGGCGGTATGGATAATCGAACGGCCTACACCACCGGGCGTTATCCCGGTTACAGCATCACCAACTTCGCGCCTTTCCTGCAAAACAGCTACGACATTAATGACATCTTTACGCTCAGCGGCGGTATCCGCTACCAGTGGACTGAAAACCGCGTTGATGATTTTGTCGGCTATACGCAACAACAAGGCATCGCAACGGGTCTGGCGAACTCTGCTGATAGTATCCCGGGTGGCAAAGCAGACTATGATAACTTCCTGTTTAACGCGGGCATCCTCGCACACCTGACCGATCGCCAGCAGACCTGGTTCAACTTCTCTCAAGGTGTGGAACTTCCCGATCCCGGAAAATACTACGGTAACGGTACCTACTCGCTGGTTGGTGATCATTATCAGCTCCAGCGCAGTGTTAACGTAGCGGATTCACGTCTGGAAGGCATTAAAGTTAACTCTTACGAACTGGGGTGGCGCTACACCGGCGATAACCTGCGTACACAGCTCGCCGCTTACTATTCCACGTCTGATAAATCGATCGTCGTTAACCGCAACGATATGACTATTAACGTACAACCCGACGATCGCCGGATTTATGGCCTTGAAGGCGCGGTGGATTATTTCATTGCTGATACAGACTGGAGTCTGGGAAGTAACTTCAACATCATTAAATCGGAAGTGAAGCAAAACGGTAAATGGCAAAAATGGGATGTCACTCTGGCTTCGCCATCTAAAGCAACCGCATGGGTTGGCTGGGCGCCAGAACCGTGGTCGCTGCGAGTACAGAGTCAGCAGACATTTGACCTGAGCGACGCCAGTGGCAACAAGCTGGATGGGTACAATACGATGGACTTTATCGGCAGCTATCAGCTCCCGCTGGGTAAACTGAACTTTAGCGTTGAGAACCTGCTGAATGAAGAGTACACCACCCTCTGGGGACAGCGTGCACCGTTACTCTACAGCCCGACTTATGGCAGTCCATCCTTGTATGAATACAAAGGTCGGGGTCGCACCTTTGGTTTGAACTATGCCTTAACCTTCTGATAAAAAAAGCCCCCCAGCCTGAGCGATGGGGGGCTAATATTCATGATAACGCTATTTTACGCCTTGTTATTCAGAACCAACTGGCCGTTGTTATCCAGCGGAATTTGCGTACCGGGATCTTTATCCATGCGGATTTTGCCCTGCTGATCGCCAATTTTATACGTTACGTCGTAGCCCAGCATTTTTTCTGATTTGTCATACACTGTTTTACAACGTTGTTGTGTGGTTGTGTACGTATCGTTTTCCTGCATTGACCCCTGAATCTGGTTACCTGCATAACCGCCACCTAGCGCACCAGCAACGGTCGCAATGTCTTTGCCGCGGCCACCACCAAACTGATGACCAATTACGCCCCCGGCAACCGCACCCAGCACGGAACCGGCAATACGGTTTTCATCCTGTACAGGTTTACGGTGAGTAACCGTTACGTTACGACATTCCTGGCGCGGTGTTTTTACCGTTTCTTTAATCGGTGTTGCAGAGACGACTTGTGCAAACTGTGGGCCACGCTCAAAAACGTTTAGACTGGCCACCGCTGCCACACCCAGCGCAGCAGCTACGCCAATCCCTATACCCGCCAACATTGATTTATTCACGGGACTTCCTCCTTTTTTGCTATTAGCAACAACTTTGCAACAGAAGGTAAATAATGCCAATCAGATTACGGATGAAAATCGCGGAGAAAGGGGGTAAAGCAGCATGATTCAGAGAACTCTGAAAGAAAGTGCCGGATGAAGCATTCCATCCGGCATTATAAGCCAGTATTAGTGCAGTTTAAGACGCGGACGAATCACCCGGTTAATGCTGCCAACCAACATCATCAGGCCGGTTTTGAAGTAACCATGCAGCGCAATCTGGTGCATACGGTACAGTGAAATGTAGACAAAGCGTGCAATACGCCCTTCCACCATCATTGAGCCACGCGTCAGGTTGCCCATCAGACTGCCCACGGTAGAGAAGTTGGAGAGAGAAACCAGAGAACCGTGATCTTTATACTGATACGCTTTTAGCGGTTTACCGTTCATCTGCGCCAGAATGTTGTTCATCGCGCAGGATGCCATCTGGTGCGCAGCCTGGGCACGCGGCGGCACAAAACCCCCTTCCGGACGCGCGCAGGAAGCACAGTCACCAATCGCATAGATGTCCGGATCACGCGACGTCTGCAGGGTTGGTTCAACCACCAGTTGGTTGATACGGTTGGTTTCCAGACCACCAATCTCTTTCATAAAGTCTGGCGCTTTGATACCTGCTGCCCACACCATCAGATCAGCTTTGATGTACTCGCCATCTTTGGTATGCAACCCACCTTCGTCAGCGCTGGTGACCATCGTCTGAGTCAGTACACGTACGCCCAGCTTGGTTAACTCGTTATGCGCGGCGCTGGAAATACGCGGCGGCAACGCTGGCAAAATACGTTCACCGGCTTCCACCAGTGTGACGTTCAGCGCTTCATTGGTCAGCCCTTTATAACCATAGCTGTGCAACTGTTTTACCGCATTGTGCAGCTCAGCGGAGAGTTCTACCCCCGTTGCACCACCGCCGACGATAGCGATATTCACTTTGCCGTTCGCGCCCAGGTTTGCAGAATATTTCAGGAACAGATTCAGCATTTCCTGGTGGAAGCGACGCGCCTGGTGCGGGTTATCGAGGAAAATACAGTTCTCTTTGACGCCCGGCGTGTTGAAATCGTTGGACGTACTGCCCAGTGCCATCACCAGCGTGTCATATGGCACTTTACGCTCAGGGACCAGCAGATCGCCTTTCTCGTCTCGCAGCTCAGCAATCGTGATGGTTTTCGCTTCACGATCGATATCCATCACCGAACCCAGCTGGAACTGGAACCCATGGTTACGGGCATGCGCCAGATAGCTCAGCGCATCAACACCTTCATCCAGCGATCCTGTTGCTACTTCGTGCAGCAACGGTTTCCACAGGTGGCTGTGGTTTCTGTCTACCAGCGTGATTTTTGCCTTTTTCTTACGACCCAGTTTTTTACCCAACTGCGTCGCCATTTCCAGTCCGCCAGCACCGCCGCCGACAATCACGATCCTTTTCAATGGTGTAGTCAACGTGACCCCCTCAAATTTATTAACCAATTGTTAATTAAAAGTTATGTATATAGCCTTTAATTAACAACAAGTTACGATATTGAAAATGTTCCTCGAGACTGAGAATAACACGAACGGTGCATTGGTCATACCAAAATTGATGTGCATCAAGTTTTGATGCTGAAAAGATAGACAACCCAGACTTTTAGGACAAAAAAACCAGCCCGAAGGCTGGTTTTTTAAACGCTCAGTAAAGATTAACCTAACGTCTTGAACGCTTTGATTCGCTGCAAATGCGGGGAGATATTTTTGAATTTATGGGTTTGTTCTTCATCCCATACAATTTCATAGTAATGATGCAGCTCCTCCGATGAACGCTGGCTGTTCAAGGCTTCATCATGGCGTGACAGAATAACCAGGCAGCGATCGCGATTTTTCTCGCGGAAGTTGGTCACACATTTTGTGGCGATATCAGCATACTCTTCCGGCCTGTCGATTTTCCCTTCCATATTCTCATACGGGAACAGGTTAGGGTTAAACACCACCTGACGAATATCACACAGGAAACCAATTCGTTCTGCCCAATATCCCCCGAGCCCGACGCCACAAATCAGCGGTCGGTCGTCGACATTAAGCTGCAGCATTTTGTCCACTTCTTTCAGCAGATGCTGCATATCATGTTTAGGATGCCGCGTACTGTAGCTAATCAGCCTGACATCCGGGTCAATAAATTGCAGTTGCAATACTTTCTCGTGGTTGCCCGGACTGTTAGAGTCAAAACCGTGTAAATAGATAATCATCGCATCCTCGCCAAACGTGCGTTAATGACCTGCTTTCTCTTCCTGCCAGCGCTCATGAAGCTGGTTGAGCTGGGCGCTTACCGTCTTCCAGCGTGCCGAGTCCATCAGTTCCTGACGTGAAAATGAACCTTTATGATACAAACGTGTAACACGTTCTGCATTGATCGGCGACAGATTATCTAACACACTGACCGCTCCCTTACGATTATTGCAGACCAGGATCATATCGCAACCTGCATCCAGCGATGCCTGCCCGCGCTCTGCGTAGCTCCCCATAATCGCCGCACCTTCCATCGACAAATCGTCGGAGAAAATCACGCCGTCAAAACCCAGCTCCTGACGCAGTACCGTTTTTAACCAGTGTGGCGAGCCGCTCGCCGGGCGCGGGTCCACATCACTGTAGATGACGTGAGCAGGCATAATGGCATCCAGTTTGTTTTCAGTGATTAACGTCTGGAATACCGACATATCTTTCGCGCGGATCTCGGCTTCTGAACGCGGATCGGTTGGCGTTTCTTTATGCGAATCCGCCGTCACTGCACCATGTCCGGGGAAGTGTTTACCGGTCGTTTTCATTCCGGCCGCATGCATGCCATCAATAAAGCGGGTTGCCATCGCTAACGCTTTTTGCGGATCGGCATGGTAAGAGCGCTCGCCGATTGCTGCGCTGATATGCCCCACATCCAGAACGGGCGCGAAGCTAATATCAATATCCATCGCGATCATTTCACTGGCCATCAGCCATCCAGCTTCCTGAGCCAGTTTGCCCCCCTCTTCCAGCCCATGCAGTGCAGCAAAAGATTGCGCCGCGGGCAGACGGGTAAAACCTTCACGAAAGCGCTGGACGCGCCCCCCTTCCTGATCCACTGCCACCACCAGATGATTACGCGATGCCGCGCGGATCTGGCGCACTAATTCACGCAACTGTTCCGGGTCATGATAATTTCGGGTAAAGAGGATCAACCCACCTACCAGCGGATGCGCCAGAATCTCACGCTCTTCAGCGTCCAGCTCATACCCTTCGACATCCAACATTACTGGGCCCACACTGCTCTCCTTATCCTTTCATTGTTAGCTGCCGCCAGGTTTCATCGGCCAGCCTGATAAATTGTCGATCGCCGGTTTGTTGCCAGCGATACTCAAACCACCCCGCCTTCAGCATCATTATCCAGATTTGCCATCGCCTGACCTGTCGCCAGAGCGCATCTTGCTCAATATGCGCTCGTTGGGCGTAGGCGCTAACCAGCCGTTGGTGCTGGGACTCATCGCTGACCCATACCGCCGCCAGTTCCAGCGCGATATCACCGTCGCCGGCATATTCCCAGTCAATCAGCCGCAGCCCTGAGTCTGTACGTACGATGTTGTCGCCGTGGACATCCATATGCAGCGGCCCCAGGCGCAAAGGTCGAGGCTCACCGCTTTTTCTTAGCCGCTTCAGGGCGCGCAACCAGCATGGCGTACGACGTGCCGGATCGCTACACTGCCAGTACTGCTCGAGTAGCGACAGCAGGCTGATTCGCCAGCCGAATCGGGGCTGCTGGTGCAGATGATACAATAAGCCAGCGAGTTCGTCGGCGTCCGGTAATCTGGATTCTACCTTACCGTGAAAAAAGTCGACGACCATCCATCCGCGCGTATAAAAGCGAGGACGCGGCGCAAGACTTTCTGGCAAATGCTTTAACGCATGATAGTGGCGTAAGAAATGCGATTCTGGCGCGTAAGGATCGTGATGACAGCGCAACACTAAACGGTGGGCTTGATGTTCGATGATGCAGCTCCCGCCGCTTAGGCCGCTCTGGCTGGCTGCGACGGGATGATACTGCGGGAAATAGCGCGACAGAACTTCATCGCGCGTCAGTTTGTTATTGTTGCTGAACGGCACCTTTACCTGACCAGATTATCTCGCCAGTTTGTACCAGCATTAATTGCATTTGCAGCGCAGGTGAATTGACGTTACCGGAAGCGCTGGAATAGAGCACATACTGCGCGCCAACGTTACGGGCAATACCAATCGCTTTGCTGCGTGTTCCCAGGCTGTCGTTCGGCGACAGACCTAACTGCTGCTTGGCTACTGCCAACTGCTGCGCAGAAACCAGGGTAAATTTACCATTATTCGCCAGCGCATTTCGCAAAGTCTCGGTGGCTTCACCCGCGTTTAACGAGCCGTTGGTACGGTTATTTACGCTATCAACCAGCAGTACGCCCCCAGCTTTCACACCCTCAGCTTGCAGCATTTTGCCGACCATCGGCTGCATTGCCCCGTTCCAGTCATAATGACGCTGACGTGGGGTTGGCTGCGCCGTTTGGTCCTCGTGTTCAATCGGACCCGGCTGCTGCGGTATGGTTGGCACCGTTGGTACAACCGGAACTGGCTGTTGCTGCTGCACGGGTTGTTCCGGTACTGGCTTCACTTCCTCTACCGGCGCGGGCTCACGTTGAGCCACACAACCAGAGAGAAACATCGCCAGCGCGGCAATCAATGCGTAGCGATTCATTTTGATCTTCAAGATTCACCCCTTACAAATAAAGATAAAGCCTAACCTTGTGCGCCCCCAGATAATTGGCGCTGCCGTACAGCGTTACCGACGAACGAGCCGGGATAGTCATGCTGCGTGGCGCTTCCAGAGGGTGCATCTCCAGCCCTCTGGCGTCATACCAGTAAAACCGATAATGAACGGTAACGGGTTCTTGTCTTTCGTTATAGAGTCGTGAGGATGCTGAGGCCTGAATATCAGACGTTGTTAATTCAGGCGGCTCTGCGGTGATACCCGCCGCCAGTACTGTTGATTCCATCACCAGAGACTGTTCATCACTGACCGGAATTTCCGGGTGTGAACGGCAGCCAGCCAGCAACAGCAGACCCAACGTAAGCGCAATGCATCCTCTGGTCATTATTAAAGACCTTTATGCGCGAGCATTGGACCAAGCGCACGTCCACCCAGCAGATGCATATGAATGTGATACACCTCCTGACCGCCGTGACGGTTGGTATTCATAATCAAACGGTATCCATCTTCGGCAATGCCTTCCTGCTCAGCGATTTTCGCCGCCACTGTGATCATTCGTCCCAGCGCCTGCTCATGCTCTGCCGTCACATCGTTGACGGTTGGGATTAAAACGTTCGGGATGATCAGAATATGCGTTGGTGCCTGAGGTGAAATATCACGAAACGCAGTGACCAGTTCATCCTGGTATACGATGTCCGACGGAATTTCACGACGAATAATTTTGCTGAATATAGTTTCTTCTGCCACGACGTTTTCCTTTTTCATTAAGAGCCCATGCGTTGTGCCATGCTACGCCGGGTGACTCTGCGAGTATAGAGTATGAGCGAGTTACTCACGCTCTTTCAACTTTAACCCTCGATTTTTTAAGCAAAAAGCCCTGCCAGCGCTGTTCTTATAACCATTTCCCGGCGCTATCGCTCTGACATAGTACTGAAACAATATTTCATTTATGCGTAGCATTTGTTTACATATTGAATGCAAATGCGTATATTTCGCATTTGCATTCTCATGAAAGAAAAATAATTAACAGCCAAAGGGTTCATTACGCAGTCACGTGATTCGAACTTAATATTAATAATTATCAAGGACTTTCCGATGTCTTTCACAACACACTACAGGGACGAACAGCATCGTTCTGCCATTGTCCCATCCCTCCTGGCAGCCTGTATTACGGCTGCGTTATTGCCTTGTACCAGCCTCGCCGCCTCCGCAGAAGAGACCGTGATCGTTGATGGTTCAGCCTCCGCCACATCCAGTGATGAGCAGGATTACAGCGTTAAATCGACATCCGCAGGCACAAAAATGCAGATGACACAGCGAGATATCCCGCAATCTGTCAGCATCGTCAGCCAACAGCGTATGGAAGATCAGCAACTCCAGACACTGGGCGATGTGATGGATAACACCATGGGGATCAGTAAAAGCCAGGCGGACTCTGATCGCAGCAGCTATTTCTCTCGCGGATTCCAGATCGATAACTACATGGTCGATGGGATCCCGACCTATTTTGAATCCCGCTGGAACCTCGGCGATGCCCTTTCTGACACGGCCTTGTTTGAACGTATAGAGGTGGTTCGTGGCGCAAACGGGTTAATGACCGGCACGGGGAATCCTTCGGCCTCCATTAACATGATCCGTAAACATGCAACCAGCCGCGAGTTCACGGGGAATGTCTCCGCGGAATACGGAAGTTGGAATAAGCAACGCTATGTGACCGATCTGCAAAGCCCATTGACGACAGACGGCAACGTGCGTGCCCGCATCGTGGCGGGTTATCAAAATAACGATTCCTGGCTTGACCGTTACAACAATGAAAAAATGTTTTTCTCGGGGATTGTCGATGCCGATCTGGGCGACACCACCAGCCTGTCAGCAGGTTACGAATACCAGCGTATTGATATCAACAGTCCGACCTGGGGCGGCTTGCCGCGCTGGAATACCGATGGCAGCAAAAACAGCTACGACCGCTCGCGCAGCACCGCGCCTGACTGGACTTACAATGACAAAGACATCAACAAAGTCTTCGTGTCACTCAAACAGCGTTTCGCGGATACCTGGCAAACAACCCTGAATGCCACACATTCCGAGGTCAAGTTCGACAGCAAGATGATGTACGTCGACGCTTACGTTAATAAAGCTGACGGCACACTGATCGGTCCCTATGGCAACTATGGACCGGGCTATGATTACGTGGGTGGAACAGGCTGGAACAGCGGCAAGCGTAAAGTCGATGCCGTCGATCTCTTTGCCGATGGTGGCTACGACCTGTTTGGTCGTCAGCATAACCTGATGCTGGGCGGCAGTTACAGCAAGCAAAATAACCGTTATGAGAGCTCGTGGGCGAACGTATTCCCCAACGAAATAGGTAGCTTCTATACCTACGACGGTAACTTCCCGGAAACCAACTGGAATCCGCAATCGCTGGCCCAGGACGATACCACGCACATGAAATCGCTGTACGCCGCGACACGCATTTCTCTGGCCGACCCATTGCATTTGATCGTCGGCGCGCGCTATACCAACTGGCGTATCGACACCTTGACCTACAGCATGGAACAAAACCACACCACGCCCTATGCGGGTCTGGTTTATGACATCGATGATAACTGGTCCACTTACGCCAGCTATACCTCTATCTTCCAGCCGCAGAACAAACGCGACAGTTCCGGTAAATATCTCTCCCCTATTACCGGCAACAACTACGAGGTTGGTCTGAAATCAGACTGGATGAACAGCCGTTTAACCACCACCCTCGCCGTATTCCGCATTGAGCAGGATAACGTGGCGCAATCAACCGGCGTACCAATCGCCGGTAGCAATGGGGATACGGCCTTTAAAGCGATGGATGGAACGGTCAGCAAAGGCGTTGAATTCGAAGTGAACGGTGCGATCACGGATAACTGGCAGATGACTTTCGGCGCAACGCGGTACGTTGCGGATGACAACGACGGCAATGCCGTCAATCCGAACCTGCCGCGTACTACAGTAAAACTGTTCACCCGTTATAACCTGCCTGCCCTGCCGGCACTGACCGTGGGGGGCGGAGTTAACTGGCAGAATCGAGTGTATAGCGATACCGTGACGCCATACGGCACGTTCCGTGCAGAACAGGGAAGCTACGCGTTGGTGGATTTATTCACTCGCTACCAGGTAACGAAGAATTTCGCCCTCCAGGGCAATATCAATAACCTGTTCGATAAAACCTACGATACCAATGTCGAAGGCTCTATCGTCTATGGTGAGCCGCGTAACGTCAGCCTCACTGCCAGCTACCAGTTCTGATAATACCCAGTCTGTAAAGTATCCACCTGCATGTCGGGTGGATTTACTGAAAAGCTAAAAAGCAAAAAGCCCGCTCAAGTTTCCTTAAGCGGGCTTCTTAAATATGGCTCCTCTGACTGGACTCGAACCAGTGACATACGGATTAACAGTCCGCCGTTCTACCGACTGAACTACAGAGGAATCGTGTGAACGGGGCGAATATTAGCGATGCCTGTCTGCGTTGTCAAAGCCTGAATGGATATTCGCGATCGTTTGCTGAAATATTCTTCATTTCGTCGTTTATTCAGACGTAGACGGTTGTTTTATACACTTTTCACGTTCAGAACGTGGGTATTTCCACAGCCAACGGCCTGTGACCATTCGCCAGTAAAATAACGCGGCCCGTACTGCCCAGTCGAAGAACATCCCCATCCAGACGCCAACGACCCCCCATCCTAATACGATCCCGAGGGTGTAGCCGGCGACAACACGACAGCCCCACATCCCCAACATGGAGACCCACATAGCGAAACGGGCGTCACGTGCACCTTTAAATCCAGCAGGAAGAACCCATGATGCTGCCCATATCGGCATAAATGCCGCGTTCAGCCAAATCAGGATGACAATGACCTCTTTTACATCCTGATCGTGGGTGTAAAACGAAGCCATCACGCCAGCAAACGGGGCGGTTAGCCAGGCGATGGCGGTTAATCCGATTGTGGAGAGCCAGAATACATGCCGCAACTGGATTTCCGCCTGAGCAATCTGTCCATTTCCCAGACGTCTGCCAGTAATGATAGTAGACGCGGAACCTAAAGCGTTTCCCGGCAGGTTGATCAGTGCCGCTATCGAAAAGGCAATGAAGTTACCGGCAATTACGCTGGTACCCATACCCGAAACAAACATCTGCGTAAGTAACTTGCCACCGTTAAACAGGACTGACTCTATACTGGCAGGAATACCAATCCCCATGACTTCCCAGATGATGGCAAGATTCAGCGGTTTAAAATAGCTCTTCAGGGGAATGCGCAGCGCTGGGTTAAATCCAATCATCAGCACCCATATAATGGCGATGGCACCAATGTAACGTGAAATCGTCAACCCCAGACCTGCGCCGACGAATCCCAGCCCTTGCCAGGAAAAAATGCCGTAGATCAGGATGCTACTGATAATAATGTTCAGGATATTCATACCACCGTTAATCAATAACGGTATTTTGGTATTTCCGGCACCGCGCAGTGCGCCGCTGCCAATTAACGCAATTGCCGCCGCAGGGTAGCTGAGCACTGTTAATTCCAGATAGGTAAGTGCCAGTGCTTTTACATCAGGGGTGGCTTCTCCTGCAACGACATCAATAATCTGCTCACCGAAATAGTGAATCACCGCCGCCAGTACGACAGCAAATATCGTCATAATAACCAGTGATTGTCTGGCTGCGGCTCTGGCGCGTCGGCGATCGCGCTTTCCGAGACTAAAAGCAACCACCACCGTCGTGCCAAGGTCGATGGCGGCGAAAAATGCCATGATGACCATGTTGAAGCTGTCGGCGAGTCCGACGCCTGCCATAGCTTCTTTACCCAACCAGCTCACCAGGAAAGTGCTCAGTACTCCCATCAAGAGTACACAGGTGTTTTCCAGAAAAATGGGGACAGCAAGCGGGGTAATTTCGCGCCAAAAGAGAACTTTATAACGCTTGCGTTTGGCATACCAGGGCGTGCGGGATGCGACCTGGCGTAAGGCTGCGGAGACGTTCAAAGTGGACCTTAATGAAGAAAGTTGAAACCTCATTTCAAATGATGAGGGAGAATCAAAAAAGCTGCAAAGTTTTTTCCATTTAAAATGTCTGTAAATGCAACAAACTGTCGAGAGAAGCACCAATTGATCCCCAATGTAGGAATTGGGGTTTGACAAAAGTTTTTTCGCCGCTAAGATAAGCCTCCACAACGATTCCTCTGTAGTTCAGTCGGTAGAACGGCGGACTGTTAATCCGTATGTCACTGGTTCGAGTCCAGTCAGAGGAGCCATATTTAAGAAGCCCGCTTAAGGAAACTTGAGCGGGCTTTTTGTTATTATGGCATTGCGACTAAAACATCAGGCCAGAATGGCTTCCAGTCGGGCTGTAAATAGCCAGCCAGAAACGTCAGGGTAATGAGACGCAGAGAATGCGAGATAACAATTTTTTGTGGCGGAGTCTTAATATGGGAGGCTAGCGCCAGCACCGCCGCCATCGCTCCGGGCACCGCACCCAAAAGCGCCTCTTCTTTACTCCAGCCCAACCGCCGCACACACCAGAAGTAGCTCAAGGTAAATTGCAAAGATAAGCAAAGTAATAACAGAGCAAAAAAAAGACTGAACTGGCGATGTTCACCATATGAAAAATCCCTAAACATCATCCCGATTGAGATACCGAGAGAAAGCTGGATGACCGTTATACTCCCCGGCATTGAGGTTACGGAGATCCCAACCCGCTTAAGTATAATCACGGTAAAGAGGGCACCAAACATCATACCCAGTGGAACATTACAGAACGTGAATCCCTGCCCGACGAGAAAACAGAGGATAATACCTGCCAACACTCTCATCGACGCCCTCTCCAGGTCAATTGTTCTATCACAAACTGATATCAGGCGAGGAGCCCACGCCCCCCGCCATCAGATTCACTCTTTGCTGGCTTTTTCACGCAATTCGGTCACCGGTACGCCACCAATTCCCCAATTATCAGTATCGACTTCGTCAATAACCACAATAGTGGTGTCAGGATTTTTGTTAAGCACATCCACCAGTAGCTGAGTAACACCTTCCATCAGCTGTTTCTTTTGTTTATCGGTAACACCTTCATTGGTGATCTTAATATTTACATAGGGCATAAAAACTCCTGTAAACCAGATAATTATGGGAAATGCGCACAGAGAGAAGAGCGCAAACCCGTTAAACAGCAGAACAGAGTCATACTGCTTTTGAAAACGAGTTCTGCCGCAAGAACTATTAAGGTTATTAGCTGAAATATAACTATTATCATTATTTTCCAGAATATTTAACTTTGTTGTATTGCCAATAACTAATCGCTGCTGCGATAAATAACGAGGCTGCCCCCAGCAATATGGAGTAGGTCATCCCATTTTTATTACTCTGAAAGACACTGACAACTAATGGGCCGAGGATTTGCCCTATCCCATATGTCAGCGTAACAAGACCGAGGAGATTAATCTTCTCGGGTGCGCTTATTTTTCTAGCCAGCGGCATGACCAAAGAGCTTGTACCCATAAATGTGCCGCCAAATCCAATACAACTAATGGTTAACAGCAGTGGCGAGTTAATAAATATGGCCATGACTACGCAACTCGCTTGCACAATTAAGTTAACGCTCAGGCAGGATAATATATTCCATTTGCGAGCAGCCCAGAGCCAGCCATAGCAGCCAGGAATAACAGCAAGGCCGACAATAGACCAGATATGGTCGGCTAAAAAAGTGTTGCCACCCCCCCTGGCCATTAACGGCAAATACGTGGCGACAATGATATAACCGAACCCCGCCAGGCCATACAGTAAGGCTAAATTCCACCACTGGATATCCGACTCCGCGCCTGCGGCAGCTTTTACTGAGGAGATCATATACTTATCTTTCGGCAATAGCATCGTCAGTATGACGAAAAGTATCGCTGAAATTATGGCTGCGCCAATCCACAACACATGTGAATTTAAGGCGTAGGATACGCCAGCAATGACATATTCATTGCCGATAAAAATGCCCATTCCTACGCCCGAAAACAAAGAGGCGATAACAAAAGGGTTATGAGTATGCTGAAGGACCAGCATTGAACCAAATATCATCATTCCCGCGCTTGCCACACCTGCGAGGAACCTGATTAACAAAATAATTTCTGGCTGGGTCACTTTTGCCATCAAAAAAATCAGCACGACGGTAAGTAGTGCTGAGACCAGTAACAACACTCTTAACTTATTGACAGCGCTAAAAATACCAAAAGAGAAAAGGAGGCTGCCAACAAGGTAACCTGCGTAGTTGGCGCTGGCAATTATGGATAATTGTGAAAAGGTAAACAGTCCTTCATGAAGCATAAGCGGGAGCATAGGCGTATATAAAAAGCGCCCAATGCCCATTCCTAAGGTCAAGACGATCATACCAAATACAGCAGTACTCAACTGACGGAGGCCAACAGCACTGTGATCGAGATCCATATTTTGGCCTCAAAAGACGAATTAAGTTTGATTGTTATCTTACACAAGGAAATGATAATAAAAAGTTAATAAAAATAACGAAAACATTCACTTTGAGTGATGCTTCTATGAACAGTACCTCTCTGAACTTGTTTAAAACGGTGGCGGAAACGGGCTCCATATCCGCTGCTGCACGTAGTCTGAACTGCGTTTCTTCGAATGTCACAACCCGCCTTAAACAGCTGGAAGCCAGCCTTGATGTCTCTCTGTTTGTGCGCGAGAAAAATCGACTCTACATTACCCCTGAGGGCGAACTGCTTCTGCGTTACGCCAACAAAATTTTGGCGTTGTTAGAGGAAGCAGAATTGTCGATGCTGGGAACAAAAGTGGCGGGACCATTGCGAATTGGTGCAATGGAAACGACCGCAGCGGTACGTCTCCCTTCGATACTGGCGAATTTCCACCGCGAAATGCCTTCCATTGAGTTAAACCTGAAAACCTCCCCTACTGAGGCGCTGGTGCAACACATTCTGAACAATGAACTGGAAATCGCATTCGTTGCCGATCATCAGGGACTGCATATGGAAAATTCGCCCCTGCAATCACACGTGTTATGTCAGGAAACGCTGGTACTGGTAACAGCGGCAGAGCACCAGAATGTCATTACTGGCGCTGACCTCCAGGTGACAAGGCCGCTGGTTTTTGTTAAAGGGTGCAACTATCGCTCCCGCCTGGGAGAATGGCTGCGCCTACAGGGGATCGATTACGCCGATCCTCTGGAATTTGGCTCTTTTCAGGCGATCCTTGGCTGTGTGAGTGCCGGGATGGGGATTGCGCTATTGCCAGAAAATGTTGTCAGACAGTATGAGAATAACTTCCCTGTCCGCAGTCATATGATTACGCCACAGATAGGTAAAGTGAACACCATGATGATATGGCTAAAAAGCCGCGAAGTCAGCCGGGTACTTAATCACTTTGTCTCGTTTATTACGCGGGCTTAAGTGATTACGCCTGGTAACGCCAGGCAGCCGGCGACCCAGTGTATTCATGGATGCTAAATATCTTATCCATAACAGGGACAGGCCACTTCACACCGTTGATTAAAGTTATGTAAATGTAAATTATTTACACTTTGCAATGATTGTAATTGCTAGTGATTATCATTTATTGTACGCAGGCAAAAAATGAGCCCCTGCCCGGGTCACTGTACGTTCCAATTACGCTGGGATATAAACGATGAATGCTCTGCCTCGCACTGGACTGCGCCGTATCACGCTTGCTTCTGCTCTCGTCCTCTCTGTCAGCCTGCCGGCTTTCGCCCAGGATGCGTTAACGCTGTATACCACCCGTGAACCGGGCCTGATTCAGCCCCTGCTTGATAGCTGGACGAAAACCAGCGGTATAAAAGTCAGCACGGTCTATATCAAGGACGGCATGCTTGAGCGTGTTAAAGCGGAAGGTAAAAACTCCCCTGCCGACCTGCTGATGACCGTTGACGCCGGGAACCTTATCGATTTAGTCGAAGCGGGTGTGACACAACCCGTGGAGTCAGAAGCACTGAAAGCGGCTATTCCGGCCAATCTCCGCGGTGCGGATAATCAGTGGTTTGCGCTGTCAATGCGTGCGCGAGTGTTGTACGCCGAGAAGTCAATGCCAATCGATAACTGGCATTACGAACAGCTCGCCAGCCCCGAGTACAAAGGTAAGGTTTGTATTCGTTCCGGTCAGCATCCGTACAATACGGCGCTGATCGCCGCGATGATTGCCCATCACGGCGAAGCAAAAACGGAAGAATGGCTGCGTGGCGTGAAAGCGAATCTGGCACGTAAAGCGACTGGCGGCGACCGTGACGTTGCCCGCGATATCCTCGGGGGTATTTGCGATATTGGCCTGGCGAACTCCTATTACGTCGGCCATATGAAAAACGCCAAAGAAGGCAGCGATGCACGTCAGTGGGGCGATGCAATTAAAGTCGTTAAGCCAACCTTTGAAAATGGCGGCACGCACGTCAATATCAGCGGCGCGGCAGTAGCACGCTATGCCCCCAATAAAGCCGATGCCGTTAAGTTGATGGAATATCTGGTTTCCGCACCTGCCCAGCAGCAGTACGCAAAAGCGAACTTCGAATACCCGGTACTGAAAGGTGTCACTCTCGATCCGGTGATCAATGCCACAATTGGTGAGATCGATGTCGATAAAATTCCGTTAACCGAAATCGTGAAATACCGTAAACAAGCAAGTCTGCTGGTAGATAAAGTTGGATTCGATCAATAAACTTCTACAGTTTCCGACGTTACGCGGCCTGGTTTCCGGGCCGCAGTCATTATTAACGCCGTTGCACCTTGGGGCGCTTTGCATTGCGCTTGGCGTCCTGACTCCCATCATTGCGCTTATCTGGCAAGCTACCCAGTCGGATTTATCGCACTGGGACAATCTCATTACGTTTGTGCTGCCTGCAGCATTAAAAAATACCGTACTGCTGTTAGCCGGCGTGGCCGTGCTGGTTGGCGTGATTGGCGTAGGCAGCGCCTGGGCCATCACAGCATGGGACTTTCCTGGACGTAAGATCCTCAGTTGGGCGTTGCTGCTGCCGCTGGCGATGCCAACCTACATCGTCGCCTTTGCCTGGCTCGATCTACTGCATCCGATTGGCCCTCTGCAAACCTTTATCCGCTTCCTGCTGGGCTTTGACAGTCCACGACAGTTCCGGCTACCGGATTTGCGTTCGCTTTCCGGCGCGATTATTTTGCTCGGTTTAGTGCTCTATCCTTACGTCTACCTGACGACCCGCGCCACCTTTATCAGTCAACCGGCCCATTTACTGGAGGCTGCCCGCACGCTGGGATGCAGCGCTGCCGGGACGTTCTTCCGGGTCGCCCTGCCAATGGCGCGCCCGGCACTGGCTGTCGGCATCAGCCTGGCACTTCTGGAAACGCTCAACGATATTGGTGCATCGGAGTTCCTCGGCGTACAAACGTTAACCGTTACCGTCTACACCACGTGGATCTCTCGCTCTGATTTATCCGCCGCCGCACAAATCGCCTGCATGATGCTGATGTTTATCTTCTTCATTCTGACACTGGAATTTTACGGACGCAGAAAGCAAGGATTCAGCAGCCGCAGCCTGCGGGAAATCCAACCCACTCGCGTGCCCGGCTGGCGTGGCTGGCTACTCGGCGCGGTCATTTCGCTACCGGTTATATTGGGCTTTGTGGCCCCGGTTCTCTTTTTGATGTGGGAAAGTGCCAAACGCTTAGGGGACACGAGCCCCCTTTCCGCCTCGTTGCTTTCAGCATTACAAAATACGCTCTTGCTGGCAGCAGGCACCACGCTGGTGGTGATTTGCGTCAGCTTGCTGGTGGCCTGGAGCGCACGCCATAGCGCAGCAGACAACGCGATGCCTGGCTTTCGTCGTGGCGTGATGCGTCTGGCCTCCCTCGGTTATGCGGTGCCCGGAACGATTCTGGCGATTGGTTTTTTGCCCCCAGCGATGGCTGTCGATCGTTGGCTGGCCGACTTACTGGATATTCGCGGGTTACCGCTGATGTCTGGCGGTATTTTGTTGGTCATTTGCTGCGCGATGCGTTTCCAGGCAATTGCCATCGGCGCGCTGGACTCCGGTCTGGGCCGCATCCCGCCGTCACTCGAACAGGCTTCACGATTGCTCGGCGAAAACGGTGCCGGAACATTTGCCCGCGTTCATTTTCCGTTACTGCGTCCGGCATTAGTGAGCAGCGCATTGCTGGTTTTTGCCGATGCGATGAAAGAACTGCCAACAACGCTGCTGTTGCGCCCGGTAAATTTCGAAACGCTGGCCACTCTGCTGTATGCAGAAGCGGCCCGCGGGACCTATGAAGAAGGTGCTATCGCCGCGCTAATGATTGTTTTAGCAGGTACACTGCCCGTTATATTGTTGGTGCGTCACCAGATGACTCGCCGTGGTTAAGAGAGCAACAATGTCAGAAATCGCATTACGACTCCAGGACGTGCACGTTGCCTACGGCAACAGCCAGCAACCGGTCCTGAGCGGATTCTCAATGTCGGTACGCAAAGGAGAAATTGCCTGTCTGCTTGGCGCTTCAGGCTGCGGGAAAACAACGGTGTTGCGTGCAGTTGCCGGTTTTGAACGACTGCAGTGTGGAGAGATCTATGTCTCAGAGCGGCGTATCGCTGGCCCCGGCGTTCATTTGCCCCCGGAAAAACGTCATGTCGGCATGGTCTTTCAGGAATACGCCTTATTTCCCCATCTGACCGCACAACAAAACATCGCCTTTGGTTTACGGCGTATGCCACGTGAAGCGCAACAGGCCAGAGTGACGGAGCTGTTGAAAATGGTGGAATTGCACAGTCATGCTAACCATTACCCTCATGAACTTTCTGGCGGGCAGCAGCAGCGCATCGCGTTAGCCCGCGCGCTGGCGCCACACCCAGAAATTTTACTGCTGGATGAGCCCTTCTCCAGCCTGGATAAGCGCACACGCGAGCGCCTTGGTAATGAGGTTCGGGATATTTTACGCGCCGCAGGCCAGACCGCGCTGCTGGTTACCCACAGCGAGCACGAAGCTCAGTTGATGGCGGACCATATCGGTTTTGTGAAAATGGGTCAGTATCAGCTTAAAAAAGCGGCCCACCATAGTCAGGGCTAAGAAAGAGCCGCGTAGTGGCATCGCTAATGTGTCTGCACCAGACTGATATTCACCGGCATCCCGGAACGGCGTTCCAGCGCCTGATTCCCACGATTCACATCCACGTCATTCCCGCTGATAAAAGTACGCAAAACGGGGGTGATGGGCAGCGGAACCTTTCTGTCAGATTCATATTCGGAGCGATTGCGGGACAGCGGTTCATGAACCTCAACCCAATGGCTACCGTCTGGCTCGGTGCTGAATTTTACCGGTCGGTCAATAATCTGAACACGCGTGCCAACTGGCACAGTATCAAACAGGTATTTGATGTCGTCATTACGCAGACGGATGCAACCCTGGCTCACGCGTAGCCCAATACCGAAGTTGGCATTAGTACCATGGATGGCGTACAACCTGCCGATATAGATAGCGTACAGTCCCATCGGATTGTCAGGCCCGGCAGGCACAAACGCCGGTAAGCTTTCCCCACGAGCAGCATACTCCCGCCGGGTATTTGCCGTGGGCGTCCAGCTTGGTGCTTCCTGTTTACGTTCGACCGCTGTGACCCAGTTGCGCGGAGTTTCCCTCCCGGCCTGCCCAATACCAATAGGTAATACCTCTACCGTATTAGCACCCTCAGGGTAATAGTAGAGCCGCATTTCTGCGACGTTGATGACGATGCCTTCACGTACGGTATCAGGCAATATCAACTGTTGTGGCACCACCAGTGTGGAACCCGACTTTGGCAGAAATACGTCCACACCAGGATTGGCTTCGAGCATATTGCTCAATCCCTGTCCATACTGTGCGGCAAAAGCCTCCAGGGGCTGAGTATTACCAGCGGGAATCGTTATCGTCAAAGGGCTTCCCACCAGACGGCTGCCCTCAGGAGGCAATGGGTAGCTCACCGCCTGCGATCCCTGACTCGCGAGCAGCATAACAAGAGCACACAGCAGTTTTACACGACGCATCTTTTTCCTTTCCTTCGTCGCAGCAGATATCCATTAAGTATAGCTTTTTTATCTGTTTTAGGGGGTTACGACGAGAATGCACATAAAAACCCCCGCCATAAAGCGGGGTCGTGAGCGGCTACGCTTCTTTGCCATCCGGTAATACAATATTACTGGCAGCTAACTGCCCCATATTGCTATACATCGCGCAGGCCGCTTCAACAATGGGCATCGCCAGCGCGGCACCACTGCCTTCGCCTAAACGCATTCCCATGTTGAGATACGGCTCCAGTTCCAGGTGCGCCAGTGCAGTACGAGCACCCTTCTCGGCGGAGAAATGCGACGGGATCAGATAAGGTTTAATCTCCGGCGCTATCTGACAGGCAGCCAGTGCCGCCGAATAAGACAGGAAACCATCCAGGATGACCGGCAGACCGCAAGACGCCGCACCTAACATCACCCCCGCCATACCGACAAGATCAAAACCACCCACTTTTGCCAGCACATCAATACCGTCATTGCGATCCGGCTGATTGACGGCAATGGCTCGCCGTACAACATCAACCTTATTGCCTACCCTCGAGAGCGGCAGGTTAGCGCCGATACCGACCACATCCTCGGCATCGCTGCCGGTCAATACGCTGACGATTGCCGCCGCGGAGGTCGTATTGGCCATACCAAGTTCACCGACGCCAAACAGCGTTACGCCATCCCTGGCCAGCTCATGGGTATAACGGATAACTTCCAGCAGCAGTTCCTCGGCCTGAGAACGGCGCATTGCCGGGCCTTGAGCAATATTACCGCAGCCGCGCGCCACGCGCATATTCACCACGCCGGGAATGAGTTCAGCATCGATGCCGACATCAATCACATGTACCTTTGCCCCCGCCTGAGCAGCCAGCACGCAAACGCCGGTCGTCCCACGCGTCATATTAGCAGCCTGAATAGCCGTGACGATTTTAGGCGAAACGGCAACCCCTTCATCCCACACGCCATGATCGGCACACATCACCAGCATCGCTTTGCCATTCACATGCGGCACACCCTTCAGGCCAGGCATACCGGCCAGTTGCACAGCGAGAGATTCGAGTCGCCCAAGACTTCCCGGCGGCTTAAGCAGGCCATCAATATGTTGCTGCGCGCGCAACATTGCAGCGCTATCGGGAGAAGGGATCGCGTGAAGTAAAGAGGATAAAGTCTGCATAAGGGTTCCAGTATGTTGACTGACTCAAAGCAGAGCCAGCAGGAAAACCAACTCGCCAAGTTCAATGGCCGCACCCAGCGTATCGCCGGTTTGCCCACCTAACGTGCGTTTTAATAACTGCCCAAGAATGAAGATCGCCACCAACGTAACGACCAGTGCTGCCACACCACGCATACCGGGAAGCAGTACGGCGGCAAGGATCGCCGCAAATCCCAACGTGACGCAGGTTTGACGCCCGGAGACTTTGCCGATAAAGACGTTGCCCAGCCCTTCTTCGCGCGCGTAACGATGTCGATACATCAGCAAAACAGCACAGCCCCGCCCGGCGACACAAGCCGCAGCAAGCGCCGCCAACATCGGTGTGCCACGCAAAGCCAGTTCGCTCACTACCAGCACTTTTGCCAGCAACACGAAAATTAGCGCCAGTCCGCCGTGGGTTCCCAGCCGGCTGTCGCGCATGATCTCCAGCATCCGTTCGCGTCGACGGGCAGAGAAAATACCGTCACAGGTATCCGCCAGGCCATCAAGATGAAAACCGCCGGTCAGTAGCGCCAGGGTCAACACTGCAAACAGCGCCGCCAGTGGGATACCGCACCAGGCCTGTAGCGCCATAAAGACCAGCCCCGTAAGCCCGCCCAGCACCACGCCAATCAGCGGGAACATCACAATGCCACGTGAATAGTGCTCGAAATCCAGTCCTTGCGACCAGCGAGCAGGAACGGGCAAGCGACTGATAAAAGAGAGCATTGCCCAGAACAACTTACTCATTTAATTTTGACTCCAATTCCTGATACCACCAGCCAGACCTCATCGGCTGCTGCCGCCAGTCGCTGATTCACGCGTCCTGCAATATCGCGAAAATGCCGTGCCAGACGGTTCTCCGGAACAATCCCCATTCCCACTTCGTTGGTCACCAGCACAACCTTTGCCGGGCAGCGCTGACAGGCAGCAATCAGCGAACGGATCTCATCCTCGATCGACTGCTCCATCGCCGCGTAATCCCAGCTATCCGGGTCACTGTCATCGCCCAGTGCAAACAGCAGATTGGTCACCATCGTGGTAATGCACTCCAGCAAAATGGCTTCTTGCGGATCGTTTTCTGCCGTTATCAGCTCATCGAGATGTTGCCAGCGTTCAGCTGTACGCCAGTGCGCAGGGCGTCCATCGCGATGATGCTGAATTCGCGCCGCCATCTCCTTATCAAAGATCTGCGAAGTCGCGATATACAAAACGTTTGGAGAATCCGCGATCAGCGCTTCCGCATGTCGACTCTTGCCGCTACGCGCACCGCCGGTAACCAGAATCATCATACGGGCTCCCGGTGTTGCTGCATGATGGTATAAATTTTCTCAATATCGATGTGTTGCCGCATCGCATCCGCCAGCAGATCAAACTGCTGCGATTTATATTGCGCGTAATGGAAGGTGGAATCCAGCGGTGCTAACCCTTTACGTACGCGCAGGCCATTAACCAGCGCCCGGGTAAATTCATCGCTGTCGAACAGACCGTGAAGATAAGTACCAAACGCCAGGCCATCCGGCGTAACCGCGCCGTCAGCCACATTGCCTCCGTCTTTGCGCAGCGTCATCACCGACCGGCATTCTTCGGTTAACGTCGTTTCGCCCATATGGATTTCGTAACCACGAACGGATAACCCCGCCGCGCCCGCCAGCCAGTCAGGCAGCGAGGAGGACATTTTTCCCTCAACCAGAGTGGTGGTTTTGTGCTGGGCAAAATGGGTGACGGTATTGAGCAAGCCCAGACCCGGCAGCGTGCCAAGCCCTGACTCCACTTCATCGATGATCGTATCGCCGAGCATTTGATAGCCGCCGCAAATCCCCACCACCGGCACGTTATTACGATGCAATTGCACGACGCCGTGCGCCATTCCGCTCTCACGCAGCCACACAAGATCGCCCAGCGTATTTTTGCTGCCGGGCAGAATCACCAGATCGGCCCCCGCCAGTTCTTCAGGCTGGCGCACATAGCGCACGCGCACATCCGGCTGTGCGGCAAGCGCATTGAAATCAGTAAAGTTAGAAATGTGCGGGATTTGCACAACGGCGATGTCGATGTCGCGTTTATCAGTGCGCAAATATTTGCCCTTTTGCAGCGCAACGCCATCTTCATCTTCCAGATCCACATCCAGCCATGGCATGACGCCCAGTACCGGCACCCCGGTCAGCGCTTCAATTTGCTCAATACCGGAATACAGCAGCGCCACATCGCCGCGAAATTTATTGATGATCACCCCTTTGACCCTGGCGCGTTCATGATCGTGCAATAGCGCCAGCGTGCCGTAAATGGAGGCAAACACCCCGCCACGGTCGATATCCGCCACCAAAATCACAGGACATTGCGCCATTTCAGCCATGCCCATATTGACGATATCGCGATCGCGCAGGTTAATCTCGGCCGGGCTTCCCGCCCCCTCCAGCACCAGCACATCAAACTCTTGCGCCAGACTGTTATAAACTGACAGGATTTGATCCCGCAGACGCGGTTTGTACTCGTGGTAACTGACCGCATCCATATCGGTTGCCACTTTGCCCATCAGCACAACCTGCGCTTTACGGTCGCTGGTCGGTTTAAGCAGCACCGGATTCATACGCACATCTGGCGTAATGCCAGCGGCTTCAGCCTGAAAAATTTGCGCGCGGCCCATCTCTTTGCCCTCTGGCGTAATACCAGAGTTCAGCGCCATGTTTTGCGATTTGAACGGCGCGGTACGCAGCCCATCCTGATAAAAAATTCGACACAGCCCGGCGACCAACACGCTTTTACCCACATCAGATGCCGTTCCCTGCAACATTATCGCCTGCGTCATGACGCCTCCTTCAGTGCGTTCTCTCGCATACAACTAAAAAATTCAGCCTCTGTTTTACACAGCGGGAAGCCCAGCTCGGTGTGCAATTTCACCAGCCATGGCTGAGTTAACCCGGCTTGTTCAATAAGATCGGTACGGGCGAACACGTCACCCGGCGTACCGTGCGTCAGCACTTCTCCGCGACGTAAAACATACACCGCATCGCTGACTTCATAGATGAGATCAATATCATGGCTGGAAATAACCACATGATTTCCTTGCGCCACAATGCGTTTGATAATCTCGATCATCTGCGTACGCCCTGATGGGTCGAGACCGGCGGTGGGTTCATCCAGTAACAGATACTGCGCCTGCAGCACCAGCGCCCCGGCAATCGCCACGCGTTTTTTTTGCCCGTGGCTTAAGCACTGAATCGGCTGATGGCGAAAATGCTGGGCGTCGACCAGCGTCAAGGCATCGTCCACCCGACGGGCAATTTCAGCCTCGTCCACGCCAAGATTACGCAGGCTAAACGCGATGTCACTGTCGATGTCGGTATAAAAGATTTGCTGATCGGGGTCCTGAAATACCGTTGCCACCTGCTGACGTAGCGCCAGCAGGCCGCGCTTGCTGTAATCCAGTGGTTTTCCTTGCCACATCACCGCCCCCTGTTGTGGGCGCAGTAAACCGCTCAGGTTCATAAACAGCGTGGACTTCCCACAGCCATTGGCCCCCACCAGTCCGGTGACGGCATGTTGAGAAAAGTCCAGCGTTAGCCCTTTGAGAATCGGGTCATCCTGGTAGCGAAACCAAAGCGCTGAGGTGGCAAGCATACTTTTCCTTACAGGTGAAAATCACCCTGATACAGTTTGATATCCAGTGTGGTGGTCATTTGCTGATAACGGATCAACACGCGGGTAAACAATAATCCCACCAGCATCGCCAGCGAGCGATAGCCTAATGGCAAGCTACGATAACCAAAACGCAGCGTTTGTGCGCGATGAATGGCGAGTGCCTCGTCTAACAGGATAAAAATAAAGCGCCAGGTCAGCAGAATCAGCTCGGTCATCAGTCGTGGGACATGTGCACGTTTGAGCAGGATAATTAACTGCGGAAACGGTAAATTCAGCACCAGCCAGAACGTTGCCGCCAGCGCAGCCAGGCTGCGCCAGAAGGTTTCATTGGCGGTGACAAGTCCTGGGGCGCTAACGCCCAACCAGTAGCTGCCCACGGGTACGCTGGCCAGTAAGGTATGCGGGTCGCGACTGACGCTAAACAAAATCGTCACGACGCCCACCAGCAGAAAGCCAAACGGTAACGCCATCCAGCGACACCAGCGCCAGAAAGAAACCCGCAGCAGCCAGCAACTGAGCGCCGCTATCAGCAACATCTCGATACCCTGCCCCAGCGGGGGCAGAGTAAAGGCCAGAATCATCATCATTAGCCAGAGCAGAAATTTCCGCACCGGTGAGACATGAAACCAGCGGCTTTGATAGCTAAGCCTGTCAAGCCCGGTCATCACGACGTTGCCTGCCCTTGGTGTAACCCAATATGTAGAAAATTACGGCTGCGCCCAGCGATCCCTGGAGCGTAAACAGCAGGCTTTCAATCTCACCGCTTGCCGGTTCATATAACGGCTGGAACCACGGCTCATAATGCGGGGCAATAGCCTGAATCTGACTCTCCGCCTCACCGTCCGAGCCGCCGTATTCACCACCGTGGTTGATAAAGAACGGCAGGATCACCAGCGCCACTACCATGCCCAATATAATCAGCGTCTTTTTCATCGTTAATGTCCTTGTGCGGTTATTAACTGGCGTTTGGTTAGCTGATCGTAAATCAGCACGGTGAGTAACCCTTCCGCAATCGCGATGGGGATCTGCGTCAGACAGAAAATTCCCATGAACTTAATGATTGAACCGGTAGCGCCAGCAGACGGATCCGGGAACGCCACGCCCAGTTGCACTGAGGTGACGAAATAGGTGACAAGATCCGCCAGCATCGCGCACAAGAAGACGCAAACATCACGGCGGAACCCCGCGCGACAGGCCAACTTCCACACCATATACCCAACAACCGGGCCGATTACCGCCATCGACATACCGTTAGCGCCAAGCGTCGTCAAACCACCGTGCGCCAGCAGCAGAGCCTGGAACAGCAAAACGATTGCCCCGAGGATGGCCACTACGCCTGGTCCAAACAGGATAACCGCCAGGCCTACGCCGGTAGGGTGTGAACAACTTCCGGTAACGGAAGGAATTTTCAGCGCCGACAGCACAAAAATAAAGGCGCCGCACAGTGCCAGTAAAACTTTCTGGTGATTATCTTCCTGCACGATTTGGCGCAGGCGCACCAGCCCGTACCACAGGCAGGGTAAAAACAGCAGCCACCATGCCAGCGCCCACATCGGTGGCAAAAAGCCTTCCATAATGTGCATCGCGAACGCTTGCTCAGGAACAATCATCAGTAATAGCGCCGCTGCCAACCCGCTGAAAGACAGCTGTTTTAGCTGTTGTTCAAGCTTCATTGTGCATACTCCCACTGTTTGTTGACCAGAATGGTCGAGAAATAAGGCAGCGGCTGATCGTCGCTCACCTCGTCGAGATGGCGCCAGCACTGCTCGCCCGGCAGCGTGGCTTCAGACATCATCAGTGCACAGTCCAACAAGCCTTCTTGTTGCAGCAGCGCTTTGATGCGCGCAAAACGACCGTACACTTTCATCAGCACCAGGCTGTCATGCTGCTTTAACGCCTGCTGAATTTCAGCTTCCGGCGCGGTACAGGAGACCACTGCCAGCGATTGTTGCTCCATGGCGAGCGGAGTTTTCGAACGCGCGGCAATCGCAGCGAAAGAGGTCACGCCCGGGACGATTTCTAACCAGTCAGGCGAACCAATACGCTGCAGTAAAAAGACCCAGGTGCTGAACAGCATGGCGTCGCCGAGGGTAATAAAACCTACCTGTTTACCCGCTTCCACTTCCTGTACCAACGCAGCAGCGACCTCATCCCAGACGGCCTCTTTTTCAGCACTGTCGGCACTCATCGGGAAATGGCAGCAGCGAACCTCGGTCTGCTCACCGATATACTCCCGCACAATCGACAACGCCAGACTATCGCCACCTTTACGCCCGGCTGGCGCATAAAGAATATCCAGCGCCCCAAGCGTGCGTGCTGCGCGCACGGTTATCAGATCGGCAGCACCAGGCCCGGTGCTCAGTGCATACAATTTGCCACTCATGCTGCTTCCTCCAACGCTACGTTCAGCGCTTGCTGTAAATGGGCGACGAACATGGCACGAACCGCCGGATTCTCACCCAGACCGCTGAGCCATGGCGTAGCTGGAATGCCTGCTGCGTTAAACAACGTTTTCCACGAATCCTCTTCATCGGAGGCCATATCATTGATAGCGTGGTCGCCTGCAACCAGCATTAGCGGCATTAGATGAACCGCCGTCACGCCTTCCTGACCTAAGCTTTCGATCAGCACCTCAACTTCCGGGTAGCTTTCCACTGCACCTACGCGAGCCGGGAAGCGCTGCGCCGTCATCATGTGGTCAAGACAGGCATAGGCAGCAAAGGCGTGATGGCTGGCCCCGTGCCCCATAAAGACCACTTTTTCATTTTCGCCAAGCGCCGGCATCTGCTGTTGCAGCGCCAGCATCAGCTGTGCGTAATCTTCAACGCTGCTCAGTAGTGGTACACCCAGCGTCAGGCGAGAAAACAGCGGGCGCATACTTTGTACTTCGCGGACAATTTTTTCGTATTCGTCGCCGTTGATGATGTGCAGCGACTGAATCGCGACATCCTGATACCCCTGCTCCGCCAGCTTTTGCAGCGCCTGCAGCGGCGTGTCGATTTCAATGCCGTCACGCTGCTTGAGCTTGCGGATAATCATCCCTGAGGTAAACGCCCGGAACAGGTCGCGGTCAGGGCAACTGGCTGCAAGATCGCGCTCACAGGCCACAATATTCTTCTCGCAGGTGTCGTGATAGCTGGTGCCAAAGCTGACCACCAGAAGCGCCTTTTTCATCTCTAACTCCTTAAGCAGCGGCCAGCCAGCGCGTTAAACGCGCCGCAAAGGCAGCCTGACTTTCCAGTAATTCTTCTCCCGTCACCAACGGTGCCGGGCGTGTAATCACGATGCAGGGGATACCAGCATCCAGACAGGGTTGCACTTTTTCCTGATACCCCCCTTCCGCGCCTGATGCCTTAGTGATCACCACATCAGCCTGACACTGGCGATAAAACGCAGCGTTGAACTCGGCGCTAAACGGTCCGCACAGCGCAAAGATCTCACCGACGCCAAATCCCAGGTCCGCGCATTGCTGAATGACTTCGGGTACAGGCAGGACGCGCGCCAGCAACGTTTTTTCAGGCAACTCTTCGCGCCAGATGGCCAGATCTTTACTGCCGGTCGTCAGCAGCACGCGGTCACCGAAGCGCCGCGCAACCTCGCTGGCTTGCTGAATGCTCTGTACGGTATACAGGTGCGGGTGGGTTAAACCGCTTAACTGTTCAGGGCGCTGATAGCGACTCAGCAGTACGCCCGCCGCTTCGCAGGCATTCATGATGTTGCGGCTCACTACCTCGGCGTAAGGATGCGAGGCATCGATCACCCAGCGCGTCCGATTTTCCTGCAGCCAGGCAATCATTTGCTCACGTTCCAGACGCCCGCAGCGCACCTGACCTTTGATGTCTCCCGCCAGCTGCTTTCCCGTCGGGGTCGCAACTGACAGGGTGTAGGCCACGTTTGCCGCATCCAGTTGCTGGCACAGCATGCGCGCGTCGCTGGTGCCGCCCATGACCAGCACATCACCATAATTCACAGCACATAACCTCGTGGCGTGATCATCAGGCCGTCCTGAACATAGGTTGTTTTATTGCCCACGATCACCAGACTGGTCATATCCACCGGTTCAAAATCCATATCACCGAGCGTGGTCAGCCATTTTTCCTGCTTTTTACGTCCGGCTGACTTCACAATACCAACCGGCGTTTGTGCGCTCTTGCTGGCGGAAAGCAGTTCAAATGCACGCGCCAGATGTCCTTCGCGACCCCGGCTGCGTGGGTTGTAGAAACAGATAACGAAGTCAGCTTCACCGGCAGCAATAATGCGTTTTTCGATAACCGGCCATGGCGTTAACAGATCGCTTAAGCTGATGTGGCAGAAGTCGTGCATTAGCGGCGCACCCAGCAAAGAAGCGGCGGCAATACTTGCGGTCATGCCAGGTATCAACCGGACCTCAACGTCCAGCTTTTGCTTGCTGACCAGTTCGAGCACCAGCCCGGCCATACCGTAAATCCCAGCGTCACCGCTGCTGATCAACGCCACGTTGTGACCCGCCTGCGCCAGTTCGATCGCTGCCTGACAGCGTTCAATCTCTTTGCACATCCCGGTTTTGATCACCTGCTTGTCGCCTGTGAACGCTTTTACCAGATGGGTGTAGGTTTTATAACCCACGATGATTTCCGCTGCCTGCAATGCTTCAACGGCTTCCATGGTCATCATTGCCTGCGAGCCAGGGCCAATTCCAATTACGCTTAACATCAGTGTGAAACTCCCAAAGTGATCGTGACGCCCTGTTCTCGCAGGGTCTCGCCTAACAGTTGTCCGTGGCTCAGCAGCCAGGCTGCAGGACCGGAAACGCTTCCTGTACCCACCGTTTTGCGAACAAACGATGAGGCCGGAAAACGGTGTTCATGCTCACGCAGCGCGTCAGCGGTAAAGGTTTCGAAAGGCACGCGGCAACAGGAGGCCAACTGGATAAGCCCTTGTTCGTCTTTTTTCAGCGTGATGCTGCCAATGGCTTTTAACGCCAGCGGGTCGAAGCGCTGTGCTTCGAGTTGACGTGCCAGTAGCGCTGCTAACAGTGGAAACGGCGTATCCCGACGACAGCCAATTCCGGCAACCACTCGCTGCGGTACCAGCTTCCAGTGCACAACTGGCAGCTCAGGCAGATTGTTGCGCAAGGTAATACAAATCAGCGCATCCAGTTCAGGAAGCTGATTGAGGTCGGTCACCGTGATAAATCCACGGCGGTCGCAATGGCTGACGTCCTGTGCCAGTTCGTCGTCCCACCACAGACCAACCCGTTTGTTGCTGACCAGCATCTGGTTAACAATTTTGACCGCCGAGCGGAAATCATTCATACGGGCATTTAACTGAAACGCCAGCGTGTCCAGCGCCGCCATATCGTTAACATCCGTCGCGGTGGTAATGACCGGGTCGGCCCCCAGCATCCCCGCCAGATAACGCGCCAGAGCATTAGCTCCTCCCGCATGACCGGAGAGCAGGCTAATGACATGCTGGGCACGTTCATCAATGACCACCACTGCCGGATCGCAAAATTTGTCGTTGACCAGCGGGGCCAGCACGCGCACCGCAATGCCGGTCGCCCCGATAAAAATCAGCGCCGAGTAATTCGCAAACGCTTCGCGGGCGGTATTAGCAAAGCCGTTTTCGAAGGGAATAAACCCCTCCTCCAGCAGCTTTTCACTGGTAAAACAGGTTACCGGCAGCATCGCCGCCAGACGTTTAGCAAGCACAACGCCGCCGGGGGTCAGGCAAAATAGCGCAAGTGATTCAGGCTTTACGGTATTCATGGCTAAAATCCGCCGCATAGAGTTTGGAGTAGTGATACTCCGAGCCCAGGAAATTACCGACCAGAATGAGCGCCGTTTTACGGATCCCTGCGTCGCGAACTTTGTCGCCAATATCTGCCAGGGTACCGCGCACGGTCTGACTTTCCGGCCAGGTTGCCTTGTAGATCACCGCCACTGGCGTGGCCGCCGGGTAACCGCCTTCAATCAGACGCTCAGCAACCCGGTGGATACGTTGGACGGAAAGATAAATCGCCATCGATGTCTGGTGACTGGCAAACGACTCCAGTTGTTCACGTTCCGGTACCGGCGTGCGACCTTCCAGACGGGTAATGATCAAACTCTGCGACACTTCCGGTACGGTATACTCGACGCCCAACTCCGCAGCCGCGCCCAGGAATGCGCTAACGCCAGGCACCACCTGCCAGTCGATCCCGCGTTTAGTCAACTCTTCGCCTTGCTCACGCACGGAGCCATATAAGGAAACATCACCGGTTTGCAAACGCACGACGGTTTTACCGGCTTTCACACCCGCTTCCATCAGATCAAGGATCTGCTCCAGATGCAGTTCGGCGCTGTCATGACATTCCGCTCCGGCCGGGCAATATTCCAGTAATTCAGTGTTAATCAGCGATCCGGCATAGATAACTACCTGTGCCTGCTGGAGCAACCGGTACCCTTTGAGGGTAATCAGCTCGCGATCGCCAGGACCTGCGCCAACAAACCACACACTACGGGGATCAAAAATCTCAGACATGGGTTCCTTCCTTCTGACAGGCGATAACAAATACGGGGTTATTCGGTTTGAAATAGTGACCACTACCCAGCGTGGTAAGTGAGGAAACCTGCAGTTGCAGGCAATCCACGCCCTGTACGCCAGGACGGTCCAGATGAGCCAGCGCGGTGTTGAGGTTTTCCTGAAGGATAAATGTCATCACCAACCGCCCTGCGGGATGCAATTGACGCATTGACCAGTCAATCAGTTCGGTCAAATGGCCGCCGCTGCCGCCCATAAAAATGGCATCAGCTTTTTCCGCGATAGTCATCGGCGCGATACCTGGAAAAATGTCGATATTTGCGCAGGCAAAATGCTGACGGTTTTCGTCCAGCAGCCTGAGCGCATCCGGATTACGCTCAATTGCCGTCACGCGTAATCCTGGGTATTGCAGCGCGGCTTCTATCGACACGCTGCCGGTTCCGGCACCAATATCAATCAGGTGACTGGCGCGGTGTAATTCAAGTTTTGAGAGGGCAAGTGCGCGTACCGCTTCTTTGGTCATCGGCACTTTCTCTCCACGTAGAAAAAGCTCATCTTTCATCGAGTATCACCACTGCATTCATGTCATAGTCGGCTGTAATTTTGCTCACAGGCAGGCAGTGGATACGCTCATTGTCCATCGCCAGGTTTTCGCCAATCACCATCCAGCGATGTCCTTTGCCTCTGGCAACCAACTGCTGTGCAATTTCACGCGGACCACACAGCGCGTCGGTCACCATCGCAACCTTGTTATGTCGCGCCAGTTCATCAAAACAGACACTGCGACCATGGCTACTGGTGAGCCACATGTCGTTCATATCAATACCAGCTTGCGCACACAGATACTGCACCGCGCTAATGCCGGGAATAATGCGCACATTTTCAATACCAAAATGCGCCACCATCCGCGTGCCAATGCCGTAGAACAGCGGGTCGCCGGATGCCAGCACCACCACGTTTTGCGCCTGATGTTCGCCTATCCAGTTCAATAGCTCCGGAATATTGGCGCCAAGAGCAAACCGCTCACCGGCAAAATCCGGGAACTGCTGCAGATGTCGCTTGCCACCGATCAGCACATCGGCCATTGCAACCGCATCGCGCGCCACCGGCGTCATCAAATGCAACCCTGCGGGCCCCATCCCTACAACGGTTAACATTGCATCTCCTCAGCGATCTCGGCGATCGGGCGATTGCTCCCCAGCACCTGGTTATCAAAAGAGAACATGATGGCGTCGCAGGTCGGGGGATTTTTGGTAAAACGCAACGTTTGCAGGACGCGCATACAGATGCGCCTGGCCAGATGGTCATAAATGTGCTGGAAACCATACGCTTCGATGTGTTCCATCGCCGCCTCGGTGGTATCGCAGTCGCTGACCAGCGTCAGCAGTTCCAACGGCGCGCCAAGTAATGCGAGGTGAGCCACCAGCGTTTCCATGCGGGCATCAGCGATATGACTGTGGGTATGGAAGATCCCTGCCGCGATTTTGATAAGTTTGCCGGGGTGGCCGACCAGCACGATCTGGCGGAATCCCAGGCGTACCGCTTCTTCAATCATGTAACCGACAAAGTTGCTCATAGTGACCACAACCTGTGTGTCGATCCCCATTTGCTCACGCACAAAACGTTCGCCGTGATTACCCGGTACCAGTACTACGCGAGCCAGCCCTGCCGCGCGTTTGATCTCCAGCTCCAGCGATAGCGAACGTTTCCAGCTCTCTTCTGACATCGGCGTAACAATGCCCGTGGTACCAATGATCGAAATACCGCCCAGAATCCCCAGCCGCGAGTTGTAGGTTTTTTGCGCCCGTTCTTCACCTTCAGGCGCAAAAATCTCAATTTTTGCCCCGCGATTTGGTCCAATCGCTTCACGTACTGCGGACTCAATGGTCTGACGAGGTGTCCGGTTAATCGCCGAACTGCCCACCGGCAAACCAATCCCTTTACGGGTCACCGTACCGACACCTTCACCGCCCTGTAAGACGATCTCTTTGCTATCGTCTAACGTCACGCGGGCAAAGATCAGCATCCCATGCGTGGCGTCCACATCATCGCCACCATCTTTGCGGATGGCGGCAATCGCCTGCTGCCCTTCGATATGCGGTGACTCCACGTTCAGGCATAACGTCACCCCGGAAGGCGTCACAATGGAAACCTGATGGATCAGATGCTGGCGCAGCACCATCAACGCAGCGACTTTTGCCGCCGCCGTCGCACACGATCCCGTGGTGTATCCTTTACGCAGCGCTTTACCGTTGTGCCACACTGGCGTATCGAAGGACTGGTCGCTCATCGCGCCCCCTGCATGTGATAAAGCATGGCGTTGACGATAGCGGCGGCGACGTTACTGCCACCTTTGCGACCTAATGCGACAATGGCGGGCAGATGACTTTGTGTCAGGGCATCCTTCGACTCCGCCGCGCCAACAAATCCTACCGGTACGCCAACCACACCGCTGACAGGTGCATCATGTTCCAGCAGTCGGAACAACGCGGTTGGCGCGTTGCCAAAGACAAACAGTTTTTCGCCCTCTTCCTTCACGGCAATGTCGACTGCAGCCATTGAACGAGTGATCCCCTGTTCTTTTGCTGCCCGCACCACACGTGGGTCGCTGATGTAACAGCGGCATTCGCCACCGAATTTTGCCAGCAGGTTTTTGTTGATCCCGGAAAGCGCCATCGTGGTATCGGTATAAATCACGCTCGGACGACTCAATGCAGCGCAAAACTGTTCCAGCACATCGCTGGAAAACCACAGAATGTCCAGCCAGTCGAAATCCGCGGTGGTGTGGATCACCCGCTTGATGATGGCTTCATGCAACGGACTGGCAAACTGATAGTCCGGGCGGGTTTCACTGATAATCTCACCAATGATGTCGAAACTTTTGGCCTCAATTGCTTGAGGCTGCTGGATATAGTGCATTTTGTTGTCCTCAGGCGACACCGAGCCACAGCCAGCGCAGCGCAATAAAAAGCGCCAGTGCCAGGGTCGATGCTACCCACATCAATCGAATCGTTTGGGAAATGTCGTCTACAGAAATGTCTCGTTGTTGATCGCCAATCCACGGTTTTTCAACGCGCTCGCCGAAGTAGTCATTGGGTCCCCCCAGGCGAATACCTAATGCGCCGGCCACAGCAGCTTCCGACCATGCGCAGTTTGGACTGCTATGGTTGTAGCGATCACGCCAGCCAATCTGCAAAGCGCGTACGCCGTCCTGGCGGCATAAAAACGCCGCCACACCCAGCAACAGCCAGCTCAGTCTTGCCGGAATAAAGTTAGCGACATCGTCCAGACGGGCGCTGACCATGCCGATAGCACGGTACTTTTCATGTTTGTACCCCACCATTGAATCGAGGGTATTCACCGATTTGTAGGCCATCGCCAGCGGCGCACCGCCCAGTAAGAGGAAGAACAACGGCGCGATGATGCCGTCAACGGTGTTTTCCGCCACGGTTTCCACCACGGCGCGGTTGATCTGTTTTGGTTGCAGCTGTGAGGTATCACGTCCCACAATCCAGGAGAGTTTTTCCCGACTTTCGGCAAGATTATTGGCACGCAATGGACGCTCTACATCCAGCGCAGCATTTGCCAGACAACGCCCCGCCAGCACAGTGAAAATCATCCACACCTCAACGACCCAACCAAACCAGGGATGAATTGATTGCGCCAGCGCCAGTACCCCCCAGGACACAGCCCAGGTCAGTCCAACCACCACAATCCACATCACTGCACCACCAATGCGAAGCGCGCGGTCGCTATGGCAGTAACGACGAACAACGCGTTGCACGGCAGAAATCAGATTGCCAATCCAGCGCACCGGATGCGGCCAGTTCTGCGGATCACCAATGATAAAATCCAGCAGCCAGGCAACGCACCATGCGAGTATCGTCATAGCGCATTCCTCGCAGCGGCCAGCCAGTGATTGAGCATTTCGGGGCGCTGGGCAAAATGAACGTGCAGATAACTGGCGAAGGTATTTCCGACCTGCCATCCACCTGACCAGGCCTGCAGCGTTTTGCCATCACGCACCTTGCGGCAATTCATCACCGCCGGGGTTTCAGGGGTAAAGTCGGAATAGTGGAATTCATGCCCGCGCAGGACTTCACCGGCCGTTGCCAGTAATGTTTGCTGTGTGGCTTGTGCCTCGCAGTAGCCAAACCGGGTCAGCCGTTTGCCCATTTTGCTGTGCCCAGGAATGATATCCGCCATTAGCCAGCAATCGCCGTTGCTGTCCTCCAGCGAGCTACCGAGATACATCAACCCTCCGCACTCTGCATAAATAGCGACGCCACGCTGATGCGCCGCTCGCAGTTGCTCCAGCATGGTGACATTACGGGCCAGGGCCGCAGCATGCAGTTCCGGATATCCGCCGCCTAACCAAATCATCTGACAGTCTGGTAAACAGGTATCATGCAGCGGGCTAAAACGAACAATATTGAGGCCCGTGCGCTCCAGCAGCGTAATATTGTCCGGATAGTAAAAGTTGAACGCTTCGTCATCGGCGATGGCCAGCGTTAACCCTGCTCCTGCGTCTGCTGCCGGTAGCGCGGGCCATTCGCCAACAGGAAGGGTGTTTAACTGGCTTAATGCCAACAACGCGTCGATATCCAGCGTCTGTTCCAGCGTCGCGGCAAAATCCTGCCACGGCTGCTGGTTGATAACTGACTCACGAGCGGTAACTAAACCCAGATGACGTTCAGGAAGCGCGACGCCCTCCATGCGGGGAACGTAGCCTAATACAGGCACGGAGCAGTAACGCTCAATGGCAACTTTGAGTAGCTGGTAATGTGTTTCGCTGTTGACCCGATTAACAATCACGCCTGCAATGTTCAGACTGGGATCAAAATGCTGGAATCCCATCACCGTGGCGGCTATCGAAGTGGAAACCGCCTTACCATCAACCAGCAAGATGACCGGGCAACCTAACTGTTTCGCCATCGCCGCAGTACTGCAGTAATCAGGGTCTGTACCATAGCCGTCATATAACCCCATAACGCCTTCGATAACGGCAATATCCGCGTGCTGCATCTGCTCACAAAATAAGGCATTCAGTGTAGAGGTGGGTAGCATGAAGCTATCAAGATTGCGGGAAGCCGTGCCGCACACCGCGGTGTGCCAGCCAGTATCAAGGTAATCAGGACCGACTTTGCATGGCTGGACGCGTAAACCGCGCTTTTTCATCAGGCTCAACAAGCCCAGCGTCACCGTGGTTTTGCCACAGCCGCTACCGGTACCTGCAAGAACAAATGCGTGAAAACTGGCCGCCATACCCTGATCCTGTTCAGGGTGGTAGGGGTGTATAGATACCCAGTCTCTCGACTGTATGCATCTGCGCAACCCACTTCCCACCGAAGTTGTTGGTAGTCACCGACAGGCAGGTCTTCTGGCTTAGCGTCGTCCTCGCCCGTCCTTCCCAATCTTGCGATCAGTGGTCTATACGGGGTCGTCAGCATCACAGCAGCGGGGGCTGCGGGGGATTCTCACCCCCTTCCCTACCACAAATGTGGCAAACCTGTCAGTTCAAGAGCCGATTTAATTTGGCTCTGTGTCTTGAGGCAAATTCACGACCTCATGACAATAATTCAATTTAATATCTTGCCGGGTACATTCAACCAATGTTATGGCCTCAACCCGTTTATTCATATGTTCATTTTTTGAATGAAAGCGTCATTAAAGAATAAAGAAAGTCTTTCACACAGACACTGTATCTCATCACAAAAATAAAAACTGGTGCAGTTTATCCCTCAAATACTATTATTTTGTTGCGCTATGACAATTTATTGACTGCTGTAGTTATTTTTCATTTTATAATGACTGACATAGCGTACGATATCAAAAATCGGCAATAGCAAATTATTGCTATTTAAGCTGTCTCTTCAGATGAGGTGACATTTATTTGCTGACGGAAAGCCTGCGGCGTAACCTGGTACGTTTGACGGAATACTTTGCAAAAATAACTGGTTTGTGAAAAGCCTAAATTTCGCGCAATACTGGCGATGCTCCAGTCGCTATGACAAAGCAACTCTTTGGCACTCGCCATTCGCTGTTGATTTACCCATGCGTTAAACCCTATCCCCTGATATTTTTTGAACAATTTGCTGAAATAGTAAGGACTGAGATAAACGTGAGAGGCAACATCTTCCAGACGCAGCTCGTCTGATAAATGCGCATCAATATAGCGCAAGGCTTTCTTCATTTTACTGTCATGCGGATTGGTACTGCGGTTAGCGCGTACCGGTTCTGACTGCTGCGGATTGTCTTTGATTACGACGAAATTCAGTTGTTTTTTAAGACAATTTTCTACAATGAGCTTTAGCAAATCCGCGGAAGCAATAACCCGCGAATAGTCCATTTCCGGTACATTACGAAATTCACTCACCAGTTCGGGATCGGCTTGCCAACGGTCGTCCACGTTCAGAATATCCACCAGCCCCACGTCATTGCTTAGGCGCACCTGGCCACATAAGACAAACCCGACCAGATGTCCCGCAATGACCAGCGGAATGGAGAAGTCGGTAAGTCCGGCATGGCAGCGATAAATGCAGGGTTGATCGGATTTTGAAGCTTCCAGTCCCCCACAGCGATCGCTCATACGACATCGTGTACTATGCTGAGGATGCTGGCGCATCAACTGGCAAAAAGGAGTGAAATTAAAAAGCTCAGAAATTTCATCACCGTGAATATTGACAACCACAACAGCCAGACTGGTGGCCTGCGCAAAATCCTGTGCGATTTTATTAATGAGTTCTGAGTTCAGGGCACTCGCAGAAATCATGATAAAACCTCTCAGTTAATTTATTGTTATAAATAAAACACATTATTTACATCTGCTTTTCATCTCGCTATCCAGAGCAATGATAAAAGGCGTATTCGAACATAACAAAAGTCTCCCATTCTTGGGAGACTTTTTAAGCGGTTCAGGAAACCTGATCACGAAAACAGTTATTACATTTCAAAAATAAACATTTTCCGTGAAGCTAACGCTCATTTTCCTCCAGCTTACAGCTATTACACGGTAAGTTTTTGCCAATAAAGTAACGATAAATTGCTGCCCCCGCACAAGCGCCAATGATAGGTGCCACGATCGGGACAATAAAGTAAGGAATATCACGCCCCCCAGTCATCGCGACATCCCCCCAACCCGCCATCCATGCGAACAATTTTGGCCCAAAATCACGAGCCGGATTCATGGCGAATCCGGTAAGCGGTCCGGTCGATGCCCCAAGAACGGCAACCAGAATACCGATCAGTAGTGGTGCCAACGGCCCCCGGGGAATCCCATTGCCATCATCGGTGAGCGCCATGATCATCCCCATCAGAATGGAGGTAATCACAACTTCCACCAGTGCAGCCTGCCAGACGCTGAGTGCAGCGGCAGGATAAGTGCTAAATATGCTGGCAAGCTGCAAACTTTCGAAGCTACCCCGCACCATGTGGTGGGCGGTTTCGTACTCGATAAACAAACTGCCATACAACAAATAGGCGAGCAGAGCGCCACCAAAGGCACCAGCCACCTGAGCAATGGAGTACGGCAACACTTTACGACCTGGAAAACAGGCAAACAACCACAGTGCGATGGTGATAGCGGGATTGAGATGTGCACCTGAGATCCCTGCTGTCAGATAAACTGCCAGAGAGATCCCCAGTCCCCATATAATGCAGATCTCCCATAACCCTAAACTGGCACCGGCTACTTTCAGGGCGCTCAGGCATCCAATGCCAAAAAACAAAAACAACCCGGTACCCAAAAACTCGGCAATGCATTGCGCTTTTAGTGAATCGTTCATTGTGACACCTTCTAAGCAGAGTTCGTGTCTTTACCAGCGGACTCCTTGCTGGCAAGTAGAATACTTCGAGGCTTACTATAAAAAGCCATGTCGGCAAATTGTTGGCAATCTGCGGGCGGTATGACTTTAAAAATCGTGTTGCGATAGCAAATTCTTGCCATCACTTTTATTAAACAAAGCCAGATGACGGGGAATTTCTCTATTATTTGTACATTTTAGAAATAATAAAATATTGCCAATAGCATAATCTTGTTTTCAGATAACCGTCACAAATTCATTTTCCCCGCATAGCAAATGATATTTCACCTGTCACGTTCAAAAGTGTAAATATGGAATTAACATAACCAAATAATCACATCAACAAATCTAAAAATGTTCAATAAAAACAACACAATAAAATAATTAACAGCAATTTTATATCACCAGTTCCTCACTATTTTTTCTCTCATACATTCAAGTCAGCCATTCTTTTTCCTCGCTTCTTTTTATAGTCATGAAAATCGGGACAACCCAGGCGAGGTCTTTATGCAACAAGAAGCGTTAGGAATGGTAGAAACCAAAGGCTTAACTGCAGCCATAGAGGCCGCAGATGCAATGGTGAAGTCAGCCAATGTAATGCTGGTCGGCTACGAAAAAATTGGTTCGGGACTGGTAACAGTCATTGTCCGCGGTGATGTCGGCGCGGTTAAAGCAGCAACAGATGCCGGTGCCGCCGCGGCCCGTAACGTGGGAGAAGTGAAAGCCGTACACGTCATTCCACGTCCTCATACCGATGTCGAAAAAATCTTACCGAAGGGAATTAGCTAATGAGCAGCAATGAGCTGGTTGAACAGATCATGGCGCAGGTGATTGCTCGCGTGGCGACGCCGGAACAGCAGGCTATCCCTGAAAATAATCCTCCAACACGAGAAACGGCTATGGCAGAGAAGAGCTGCAGTTTAACGGAATTTGTCGGTACTGCGATTGGCGACACCGTCGGTCTGGTGATCGCCAACGTAGATAGCGCCTTACTGGACGCGATGAAACTTGAAAAGCGTTATCGCTCCATTGGCATCCTTGGCGCACGTACTGGTGCGGGTCCACACATCATGGCTGCTGATGAAGCGGTGAAAGCCACAAATACTGAAGTCGTCAGCATCGAGTTGCCGCGTGATACCAAAGGCGGCGCTGGTCATGGTTCGCTAATAATTCTCGGCGGTAACGACGTTTCTGACGTGAAGCGCGGGATTGAAGTTGCGCTGAAAGAGCTGGATCGCACCTTTGGCGACGTTTATGCCAACGAAGCCGGTCACATCGAGATGCAATACACCGCACGCGCCAGCTACGCGCTGGAAAAAGCCTTTGGCGCACCGATTGGTCGTGCCTGTGGCGTCATCGTCGGCGCACCCGCATCCGTAGGTGTCCTGATGGCCGATACGGCGCTGAAATCCGCCAATGTTGAAGTGGTGGCCTACAGCTCCCCCGCCCATGGCACCAGTTTCAGCAACGAAGCCATTTTGGTCATTTCCGGTGACTCAGGGGCCGTGCGTCAGGCTGTTATCTCAGCCCGTGAAATCGGTAAAACCGTGCTGGCGACCCTCGGCTCAGAACCCAAAAACGACCGTCCGTCCTATATCTGATATCAGTGAGGCTGATTCATGAGATCGAAAAGATTTGAAGCACTGGCGAAACGCCCTGTGAATCAGGACGGCTTCGTTAAGGAGTGGATCGAAGAAGGCTTCATTGCGATGGAAAGCCCGAACGACCCTAAGCCGTCGATTAAAATCGTCAACGGGATGGTCACTGAACTGGACGGCAAATCCGCCAGTGAATTTGATCTGATTGACCACTTCATCGCGCGCTACGGCATTAACCTGGCTCGCGCTGAAGAGGTGATGGCGATGGACTCGGTTAAACTCGCCAATATGCTTTGCGACCCCAACGTCAAGCGTATGGACATTGTTCCTCTGACCACGGCAATGACGCCAGCGAAAATTGTGGAAGTGGTTTCGCACATGAACGTCGTTGAGATGATGATGGCCATGCAGAAAATGCGTGCCCGCCGTACCCCATCTCAACAAGCGCACGTGACTAACGTCAAAGATAACCCGGTACAGATTGCCGCCGATGCTGCAGAGGGTGCCTGGCGTGGCTTTGATGAGCAGGAAACGACCGTTGCTGTTGCACGTTACGCGCCGTTTAACGCGATTGCACTGCTGGTAGGTTCGCAGGTTGGACGCCCAGGTGTGTTAACTCAGTGTTCTCTGGAAGAAGCCACCGAGCTGAAACTCGGTATGTTAGGTCATACCTGTTATGCGGAAACGATCTCCGTCTACGGTACTGAACCCGTCTTTACAGACGGTGACGACACGCCATGGTCAAAAGGTTTTCTGGCCTCTTCTTACGCTTCACGCGGCCTGAAAATGCGCTTCACGTCTGGCTCCGGTTCAGAAGTTCAGATGGGCTACGCCGAAGGCAAATCGATGCTTTATCTGGAAGCGCGCTGCATTTACATCACCAAGGCAGCTGGCGTTCAGGGTTTGCAAAACGGTTCAGTAAGTTGCATTGGCGTACCTTCAGCCGTGCCATCGGGTATTCGCGCGGTGCTGGCAGAAAACCTGATCTGCTCGTCACTGGATCTGGAGTGTGCCTCCAGTAATGACCAGACCTTTACCCACTCCGATATGCGTCGTACTGCTCGTCTGCTGATGCAATTCTTGCCGGGTACAGATTTCATTTCATCTGGTTATTCCGCTGTTCCGAACTACGACAACATGTTCGCCGGTTCCAACGAGGATGCCGAAGATTTTGACGATTACAACGTCATCCAGCGCGATCTGAAAGTCGACGGTGGTCTGCGTCCGGTGCGAGAAGAAGACGTTATCGCCATTCGCAATAAAGCAGCTCGCGCACTGCAGGCTGTATTCGCCGGGATGGGATTACCGCCAATCACCGACGAAGAAGTCGAGGCCGCGACCTACGCCCACGGTTCAAAAGATATGCCAGAGCGTAACATCGTTGAAGACATCAAATTTGCGCAAGAGATCATCAATAAAAACCGTAACGGTCTGGAAGTGGTGAAAGCTCTTGCTCAGGGCGGGTTTACCGATGTCGCTCAGGACATGCTCAACATCCAGAAAGCCAAGTTAACCGGGGATTATCTGCATACCTCCGCCATTATCGTTGGCGACGGACAGGTGCTGTCCGCAGTAAATGACGTCAATGACTATGCCGGTCCGGCAACAGGTTATCGCCTGCAAGGCGAACGCTGGGAAGAGATCAAAAACATCCCTGGCGCACTTGATCCCAACGAACTTGGCTAAGGGGTGAAAAATGGAAATCAATGAAAAGCTGCTGCGCCAGATAATTGAAGACGTACTGTCTGAAATGCAAACCAGCGACAAACCTGTCTCATTCAGCTCAACGACAGCGGCTAGCGCACCACAGGCTGCAGCGGTACAAGGCGACAGTTTTCTGACTGAGATTGGCGAAGCCAAACAGGGCCAGCAGCAGGATGAAGTGATTATTGCCGTAGGGCCAGCGTTTGGTCTGTCGCAAACCGTCAATATCGTCGGTATACCGCACAAAAATATCTTACGCGAAGTGATTGCCGGTATTGAAGAAGAAGGCATTAAAGCGCGCGTTATCCGCTGCTTTAAATCCTCTGATGTGGCGTTTGTTGCCGTGGAAGGTAACCGCCTGAGTGGCTCCGGGATCTCTATCGGCATCCAGTCAAAAGGCACCACGGTTATTCATCAGCAGGGATTACCGCCGCTTTCTAACCTGGAGCTGTTCCCTCAGGCACCGCTTCTGACGCTGGAAACCTACCGTCAGATCGGTAAAAACGCCGCGCGTTATGCCAAGCGTGAATCTCCGCAACCGGTCCCTACGCTGAATGACCAGATGGCTCGTCCTAAGTACCAGGCGAAATCAGCCATTCTGCACATTAAAGAGACCAAATACGTCGTGACGGGCAAAAACCCGCAGGAACTGCGCGTGGCGCTTTGATAAAGGATAACTCCATGAATACCGACGCAATTGAATCGATGGTTCGGGATGTGCTGAGCCGGATGAACAGCCTGCAGGGAGAGTCCGCAACTCCGACCACGGCGAGTTCATCAGCTCATACCGCGAAAGTCTCGGACTACCCTCTCGCGAATAAACATCCTGAGTGGGTAAAAACCGCAACCAACAAAACCCTGGATGACTTCACGCTCGAAAATGTTCTGAGCAACAAAGTGACGGCGCAAGACATGCGCATCACCCCTGAAACGCTGCGCCTCCAGGCGGAAATCGCCAAGGATGCCGGACGTGACAGGCTGGCGATGAACTTCGAGCGCGCCGCTGAGCTAACCGCCGTACCTGACGACCGTATTCTTGAGATCTACAACGCGCTGCGCCCGTACCGCTCAACGAAAGACGAGCTGATGGCCATCGCCGACGATCTCGAAAATCGTTATCAGGCAAAGATCTGCGCAGCTTTCGTTCGTGAAGCGGCAGCGCTGTACGTTGAGCGTAAAAAACTCAAAGGCGACGACTAACTCAGGGACAGGATCATGCGATATATAGCTGGCATTGACATAGGCAACTCATCCACGGAAGTCGCTCTGGCTACCCTGGATGAGTCTGGCGCACTGAGCATCACCAGCAGTGCGCTGGCGGAAACCACCGGGATTAAGGGCACATTGCGTAATGTGTTTGGCATTCAGGAGGCGCTTACGCTGGCGGCTAAAAACGCCGGAATCAATGTCAGCGATATTGCGCTCATCCGTATTAACGAAGCCACTCCGGTCATTGGCGACGTGGCGATGGAAACGATCACCGAAACCATCATCACTGAGTCCACTATGATCGGTCATAACCCTAAAACGCCAGGCGGCGTCGGGTTAGGCGTCGGCATCACGATTACGCCGGAAGACCTGCTTAGTCGTCCGGCGGATACGCCCTATATTCTGGTAGTGTCATCTGCATTTGATTTCGCCGATGTCGCCACGATGATAAATGCCTCCGTCCGCGCCGGGTACCAGTTAACTGGCGTTATTTTGCAGCAGGACGATGGCGTGTTGGTCAGCAATCGTCTGACTCATCCCCTGCCCATCGTCGATGAAGTGCTTCATATCGACCGCATCCCGTTGGGTATGCTGGCCGCTATTGAGGTCGCTGTTCCAGGCAAGGTTATCGAAACCCTTTCCAACCCGTACGGAATCGCGACTGTCTTTAGCCTTAGCGCAGAGGAGACCAAGAACATTGTCCCCATGGCCCGCGCACTGATTGGCAACCGCTCTGCGGTAGTGGTGAAAACGCCGTCAGGTGATGTGAAAGCTCGTGCAATACCTGCCGGAAACCTGGAACTGCAATCGCAAGGACGAACAGTACGCGTCGACGTCGCGGCAGGTGCCGACGCGATTATGAAAGCGGTTGGCGAATGCCCGAAACTGGATAACGTCACCGGAGAGGCGGGAACCAATATTGGTGGCATGCTGGAGCACGTACGCCAGACAATGGCTGAATTAACCAACAAACCCAGTCATGAAATCTTTATTCAGGATCTGTTGGCAGTTGATACTTCAGTCCCAGTCAGCGTGACCGGGGGACTTGCCGGCGAGTTTTCGTTGGAACAGGCCGTTGGTATTGCTTCTATGGTGAAATCAGATCGCCTGCAAATGGCGATGATTGCCCAGGAAATAACGCAAAAACTCAACATTGATGTGCAGGTTGGTGGTGCTGAAGCCGAAGCCGCTATTCTGGGTGCCTTAACCACACCGGGTACTACACGTCCACTGGCTATTCTGGATCTTGGGGCCGGATCTACTGACGCCTCTATCATCAACCCGAAAGGCGAAATTATTGCCACGCATCTGGCAGGGGCCGGCGATATGGTCACAATGATCATTGCCCGAGAACTGGGGCTGGATGATCGTTATCTCGCTGAAGAAATTAAAAAATACCCGCTGGCGAAAGTTGAAAGCTTGTTCCATCTTCGCCACGAAGACGGCAGCGTCCAGTTCTTCCCCACCCCGCTCCCGCCAACGGTGTTTGCCCGCGTGTGCGTGGTGAAACCCGATGAACTGGTGCCACTGCCGGGCGAACTGGCGCTGGAGAAAGTTCGCGCCATTCGCCGCAGCGCCAAGGAGCGAGTTTTCGTCACCAACGCGCTCAGAGCGCTGCGTCAGGTAAGTCCGACCGGGAATATTCGGGACATTCCTTTTGTCGTGCTGGTTGGCGGTTCCTCGCTGGACTTCGAAGTTCCGCAACTGGTCACCGATGCACTGGCTCATTATCGCCTCGTTGCCGGGCGCGGCAACATTCGTGGCACCGAAGGTCCGCGCAATGCGGTTGCCACAGGGTTGATTCTCTCCTGGTACAAGGCATTCGCTCATGGAAAGTAATCTCACCACGCCAGCCATTGTTATCTTCACTACTACCGGCTGCGCTGAAGTCTGGAATGACGTGCTGCTGGGTATTGAGGAAGAAGGGATCCCCTTTGTGATTCAGGAGAGCCATTCAACTGACGTTATCCACAATGCATGGCTGGCTGCCTGCCAATCACCATTGCTGGTTGGCATTGGCTGCAGTCATGAAAAACTGGTCGTGCACTACAAAAACTTACCTACATCAGCGCCACTTTTTACGCTGACGTATCAACAAAATAGCCATGATCGCCGCAGCATTGGCAATAACGCTGCGCGGCTGGTTAAAGGCATTCCGTTCCGCGAATGCCACTCATAATCCACAGGAGAAAAGCAGTATGAATAACGCACTGGGACTGGTTGAAACAAAAGGGCTTGTCGGCGCTATTGAAGCCGCTGATGCCATGGTGAAATCCGCAAACGTGCAGTTGGTTGGTTACGAAAAAATTGGTTCAGGCCTGATCACCGTGATGGTCCGCGGGGATGTCGGCGCCGTAAAAGCAGCGGTAGATGCAGGAAGCGCAGCAGCAAGCGCCGTTGGCGAGGTGAAATCCTGCCACGTTATCCCGCGTCCGCATAGCGACGTTGAAGCCATTTTACCTAAATCTGCATAAGTCGTTGCAAACAAGGAGCACAGCGTGAAGCAATCACTGGGATTACTTGAAGTTAGTGGTCTGGCATTAGCCATCAGTTGCGCGGACGTCATGGCGAAAGCCGCCTCCATCACGCTGGTGGGCCTCGAAAAAACCAACGGCTCAGGCTGGACGGTGATCAAGATAATCGGGGATGTGGCCTCCGTTCAGGCGGCTATATCCACCGGTGCTAATTTAGCAGAATTGCGAAATGGACTGGTCGCGCACAGGGTCATTTCCAGGCCCGGAGAAGGCATTCTTTCCCACAGTGTGCCCGTGCAGCCAGAGCCAGAACCGATACCTTATCTATCGCAAGAGCAAGAAGAGATGGCTACAGAAATTGCATTACCTGAAGCCGCGCAACAGGCAGAGTTGATTAGCTGCAATCTGTGTCTTGACCCTGCCTGTCCCCGTCAAAAGGGCGAGCCGCGCACTCTTTGTCTGCACTCTGGTAAACGAGGTGAAGCGTAATGGATAAACAGCAACTGGAAACAACGGTCAGTAAAATACTGGATGAAATGCGTGAACGCCCTATCCCTCTCGGGATTTCGAATCGCCACATCCACCTTTGCGCCGAGGACTACACTCGCCTGTTTCCTAATCAGCCGATTAGCGAGAAAAAGGGTCTGTTGCAGCCCGGACAATATGCCGCAGATCAGACCGTCACGCTGGTCGGACCGAAAGGTCAGTTAAAGAATGTGCGTCTGCTTGGTCCACTGCGTAGTACTAGCCAGGTGGAGATATCTCGTACCGACGCCCGCACATTAGGTATCGCTGCGCCGCTGCGCATGTCCGGCAATATTCAGGGTACGCCTGGCATTCGTCTTATCAGCCCCTTTGCTGAACTGGAGTTACCCTCCGGGGTTATTGTTGCCCAGCGACATATCCATATGTCGCCGCTGGATGCGCTGATACTGCGTGTCTCTCATGGAGATAAAGTCTCCGTGGCAATCAATGGCGATGAACGCCGACTGATTTTCGATAACGTCGCCGTACGTGTTTCGCCGGATATGCGCCTTGAGATGCATATCGATACAGACGAAGCCAATGCAGCAGGCGCTGATAATCCGCAGGCATTTGCCACACTGGTGACCTCACGATGAACAACGAACTGCTGCAACGCATTATCGAGGAGGTTGTTTCCCGATTAAAAAAACGCGCGGAAAGTACCATCACGCTGAGCGTCGCACAGTTACGGGAAATCGATTCCCGGACGTTATGTTGTCAGTACTCGTCACTGCACCTCCTTCAGGCAGACCTGCCTTTACTGGAAAAAATTGCAGATTGCAGTCCGTCCAGTGTCGCAGTGGTAACAATCCACGAGGCGCTGGCATGCGGGCTTCGCGTAAAAATCTCTCTACAGCATCGGCTGCTACCGGCACTCCCCGTGAAAAAGCTCGCGCGTCTGCCGCTGGAGTTCAGTGACGAGTTGGGACGAATCATCGTGCTGCATCCTGAAACGCTTCTCAGCTACGCCGACGTCGCCCAATTGAAGGGTGGTGTACTGGTACTACGCCGTCGATGTGTCGTGACGGCTCTGGCTCAGGAAGCTGTCGGTACGCGAAATGTCCAATTAATTAAGCAGGAGTGAGCTATGCATTTGGCCCGGGTTACAGGCGTTGTGGTTTCCACGCAAAAATCCCCATCACTGGTGGGAAAAAAACTCTTGCTGGTACGTCGGGTGAGTGCTGACGGAGAGCTCCCCGCCTCCCCCGCTACCGGAGATGAAGTCGCGGTTGACTCAGTCGGTGCTGGAACGGGCGAACTGGTGTTACTCAGCAGCGGATCCAGCGCCAGACACGTTTTTTCCGGCCCGAATGAGGCCATCGACCTGGCTATCGTCGGCATTGTCGACACGCTTTCTCGCTAGGAGGAACTATGGCGATTTATACCCGAACGGGCGATGCCGGTACAACAGCTCTCTTTACCGGACAACGCGTGAGTAAAACGCATCCGCGCGTCGAGGCTTACGGTACGCTGGATGAGCTTAATGCAGCGCTTAGCCTGTGCGTTTGCGCGGCGAAAAACCCGCAGCACCGCCAGTTGCTTGAAAATATTCAGCTGCAGCTTTTTTGGTTCAGCGCCGAACTGGCAAGCGAAAGCGAACAGCCAACGCCAGAACAGCGCTACATCAGCTCAGAAGAAATTGCTGCACTGGAAGCCGCCATCGATACCGCGATGGGGAGAGTACCGCCCCTACGCAGCTTTATTTTACCAGGCCGCAGCGAAGCCGCCAGCCGACTACACTTCGCCCGCACACTGGCTCGCCGCGCAGAGCGGCGACTGGTCGAACTCTCCACAGAGATCTCCGTCAGACATGTATTGATGCGTTACATCAATCGCCTGTCCGACTGCTTATATGCGCTTGCACGAGCAGAAGATCATGACGCCCATCAAAGCCACATTATTCAGAAAGTGACGGAGCGCTATCTCGCAGCCATCCGCACATCAGCCACCCAGGAGCCGACTATGTCACTGTCTTTTCAGGAGCTCCACCAACTGACTCGCGCGGCGGTGGCGAGAGCAGAAGAAATTCAGGTTCCGGTCGTCATTTGCATTGTTGATGCGAACGGAACTCAAACGGTGACCTGGCGCATGCCTGACGCATTGCTCGTCAGTAGCGAACTGGCACCGAAAAAAGCCTGGACCGCCGTGGCGATGAAAACCGCCACGCACGAGCTGACATCAGCGGTGCAACCAGGGGCCGCGCTTTACGGTCTGGAAAGCCATATGCAGGGAAAAGTCGTCACCTTCGGTGGCGGGTACGCATTATGGCGAGAGGGTTTACTCCTTGGGGGTCTTGGCATCAGCGGGGGAAGCGTTGAGCAGGATATGGACATTGCAGAAACGGCCATTGCGGCGATTAACGTGAGAACACATCAATGAATACTTCAGAACTTGAAACGCTTATTCGTAACATTTTGAGTGAACAACTCGCCCCGGCAAAAGCAGAAGTTAAGGGTAATGGAATTTTTCCTTCCGTTAACGAAGCAATTGATGCCGCGTATCAGGCTTTTCTGCGTTATCAGCAATGTCCATTGAAAACCCGCAGCGCCATCATCAATGCCCTGCGAGAAGAACTGACGCCTCACCTGGCTTCACTGGCCGCCGAGAGCGCTGCCGAAACAGGAATGGGCAACAAAGAGGATAAATTCCTCAAAAACAAAGCCGCGCTGGACAACACCCCGGGTATCGAGGATCTCACTACCACGGCGCTAACCGGTGACGGTGGCATGGTGTTGTTTGAGTACTCTCCATTTGGTGTGATTGGCTCCGTTGCGCCAAGTACCAACCCGACGGAAACCATCATCAATAACAGCATCAGTATGTTGGCCGCGGGAAACAGCGTTTATTTTAGCCCGCACCCTGGCGCAAAAGCAGTATCACTGAAGCTGATTGCCATGATTGAAGATATAGCCTTCCGCTGCTGCGGGATCCGGAATCTTGTCGCCACGGTCACAGAACCCACTTTTGAGGCTACCCAGCAGATGATGGCACACCCTAAAATCGCAGTTCTGGCGATTACCGGCGGCCCTGGCATTGTTGCTATGGGTATGAAAAGCGGGAAAAAAGTCATTGGCGCAGGTGCAGGAAATCCGCCCTGTATTGTTGATGAAACTGCCGACCTGGTTAAGGCGGCGGAAGATATCATCAACGGCGCATCCTTTGATTACAACCTGCCCTGTATTGCTGAGAAAAGCCTGATTGTTGTCGATGCTGTTGCTGAACGACTGGTCCAACAAATGCAGTCTTTTGGCGCGTTACTTCTGCACAACGAAGACATCAACAAACTGCGCGCCGCCTGTCTGCCTGAAGGCATAGCCAATAAAAAACTGGTTGGAAAGAGTCCAGCAGCCCTGCTTGAAGCTGCGGACATACTGGTTCCGGCAAAAACACCTCGCCTGTTGATTGGCATCGTCAATGCTGACGATCCATGGGTCACCAGCGAACAGTTGATGCCAATGCTGCCCATCGTGAGCGTAAAGGATTTTGACAGTGCACTGGCGTTGGCACTGAAAGTTGAAGAGGGACTGCATCACACTGCCATCATGCATTCACAAAACGTGTCACGTCTGAATCTTGCCGCCCGCACCCTTCAGACCTCAATCTTTGTGAAAAATGGCCCCTCTTACGCCGGTATTGGTGTCGGCGGTGAAGGCTTTACCACCTTTACTATCGCTACTCCAACCGGTGAAGGCACAACGTCAGCGCGAACTTTCGCACGCTCTCGTCGTTGTGTGCTCACCAACGGTTTTTCTATTCGCTAATGGGGCCGTTATGAAAAGCTTTTCACTGCAAACTCGATTGTACAGCGGCCAGGGAAGTCTGGATGTGCTCAAGCGCTTCAAAAATAAGCACATCTGGGTTATCTGCGATGGTTTTCTCGCGCGTTCTCCCTTGATTGAAAAGCTGCGAAATACGCTGCCCGCGGATAATCGCATCAGCATTTTCAGTGATATCACACCCGATCCAACCATTGGTACGGTAGTTCAAGGGATTGCACAAATGCAATCCCTGCAACCGGATGTGGTGATTGGTTTCGGCGGTGGCTCCGCACTTGACGCCGCAAAAGCCATCGTCTGGTTTAGCCGACAGTTCGGTATCGAAATTGAAACCTGTGTCGCGATCCCTACCACCAGCGGTACGGGATCGGAGGTGACCAGCGCCTGCGTGATTAGCGATCCGGACAAAGGCATTAAGTATCCATTATTCAATAATGCGCTTTACCCGGACATGGCCATCCTCGATCCGACGCTGGTCGTCAGCGTACCGCCAGCCATCACTGCGAATACCGGCATGGATGTGTTAACACACGCGCTGGAAGCTTACGTGTCTACGAAGGCCAGCGACTTTACCGACGCACTGGCTGAGAAAGCGGCACAAATCGTCTTCCAGTACCTGCCTGTCGCCGTCAGTAAAGGCGACTGCCTGGCAACCAGAGGAAAAATGCACAACGCGTCAACGCTCGCCGGAATGGCATTTAGTCAGGCTGGACTGGGTATCAATCATGCGATTGCCCATCAGTTGGGCGGCCAGTTTCATCTGCCCCACGGACTCGCCAATGCGCTGCTGCTGACCCATGTCATTCATTTTAATGCCCGCGATCCCCGGGCCGCAAAGCGCTATGCCCGTTTCGCTAAAGCCTGCCACTTATGCCCGGATAACGCGAACGATACGGCGGCGCTGAATGCGCTGATTCATCATATCGAACTACTCAAAGAACAGTGCGCATTGCCTGCATTTATTGATGCACTGAAAGACGAGAAGCATACCTGGTCGCAACGTATACCGTCGATGGTTCAGGCCGCACTGGCTGATGTCACGTTGCAAACCAATCCCCGCGTAGCCGATGCCAGTGCCATTCAGGAACTGCTTGAGGAATTATTATGAAGACAGCCATGACGGCAGAACATGTTCTTTATGACGCACAAATGATACGCGATCGCGTGCGTGCAGCAGGCGTGGTTGGGGCCGGTGGTGCGGGATTTCCTGCACACGTTAAACTCCAGGCGCAGGTTGATACGTTTCTGGTGAACGCCGCAGAATGCGAGCCGATGCTGAAAGTTGACCAGCAATTGATGGCCGTCCAGGCTGAGCGACTTATCCGCGGCGTTCAATACGCTATGACGGCTACCGGCGCCAGTGACGGTATTATTGCGCTCAAAGAGAAATACCAGAAGGCTATCAATGCGTTAACGCCCCTTCTGCCTGCCGGCATCCGCTTACATATTTTACCCGATGTTTATCCGGCTGGTGATGAGGTGCTGACCATCTGGATGGCAACAGGCCGGAGAGTTCCACCTGCTGCGCTGCCAGTCAGCGTCGGCGTGGTGGTCAATAACGTCCAGACCGTGCTCAACATCGCCAGAGCGGTAGAACAACAGTACCCCGTTACCCGTCGTACTCTGACCGTCAACGGTGCGGTCGCCAGACCAATCACCCTCACCGTCCCTGTCGGCATGTCTTTACGCGACGTTTTGGCACTGGCCGGAGGCGCAACCGTTGATGACCCCGGCTTTATTAACGGTGGTCCGATGATGGGCGGCCTGATTACCTCTCTGGATACCCCTGTGAGCAAGACCACCGGAGGCCTGCTGGTTTTGCCTAAGTCTCATGCGTTGATTCAGCGGCGGATGCAGGATGAACGCACCGTGCTTTCCGTCGCGAAAACCGTTTGCGAACAGTGCCGTTTGTGTACGGACTTATGCCCAAGGCACTTGATTGGCCACGAGTTATCACCGCACCTGCTGGTTCGCGCGGTTAATTATCAGCAGGCAGCCACGCCGCAGTTGCTGCTCACGGCCCTGACCTGTTCAGAATGCAATGTCTGTGAAAGTGTGGCTTGTCCGGTAGGGATTTCACCGATGCGCATCAACCGCATGCTTAAACGCGAGCTGCGGGCGCTCAACCATCGATATGAAGGGCCGCTAAATCCTGAGGATGAAATGGCCAAGTACCGGCTGATCCCGGTTAAGCGCCTTATCACCAAACTGGGTCTTAACGACTGGTATCACGACGCGCCACTGGCTGAGACTGATTATCCCACAGATAAAACGACGCTGTTGCTACGCCAGCATATTGGTGCCAGCGCCATTCCATGCGTACAGCAAGGCGAACGCGTTGTTCGCGGTCAATGCGTCGCCGATGTGCCGTCCGGAGCATTAGGCGCACCTGTCCACGCCAGTATTGACGGTATTGTCAGCGAAATTACTGAACAATCCATCACGGTAATAAGAGGTTAATCATGTCTCAGGCTATAGGGATTTTAGAACTCACCAGCATTGCCAAAGGAATGGAAGCTGGTGATGCCATGTTAAAAAGCGCGAATGTGAATTTGCTGGTAAGCAAAACCATCTGCCCGGGAAAATTTCTGCTCATGCTCGGCGGTGACGTAGGTGCAGTTCAGCAGGCGATTACCACCGGCACCTCTCTTGCTGGCGATATGCTCGTTGACAGTCTGGTACTGCCTAACATTCACGCCAGCGTACTTCCTGCGATTAGTGGATTAAACAGCGTGGATCAGCGCCAGGCCGTAGGCATTGTTGAAACATGGAGCGTTGCGGCCTGCATCTGCGCCGCCGACCGTGCGGTTAAAGCCTCCAACGTCACGCTGGTACGCGTCCATATGGCATTTGGTATAGGCGGCAAGTGCTACATGGTTGTCGCAGGCGACGTGTCTGATGTGAATAACGCCGTGACGGTTGCCAGCGAAAGCGCGGGTGAAAAAGGTCTGCTGGTTTATCGCTCGGTCATCCCTCGCCCACATGAAAGCATGTGGCGACAAATGGTGGAAGGATAATGGACAGACAACCGCCGACGGATCGCATGATCCAGGAATACGTACCCGGCAAGCAGGTCACGCTGGCGCACCTTATTGCTAATCCAGGTAAGGATTTATTCAAAAAACTGGGGTTGCAGGATTCAGTCTCGGCCATTGGTATTTTAACCATTACGCCCAGTGAAGCCTCAATTATCGCCTGTGATATCGCCACAAAGTCCGGGGCGGTAGAGATTGGTTTTCTCGATCGTTTTACCGGTGCAGTAGTACTGACGGGCGATGTTTCCGCCGTTGAGTACGCGCTGAAACAGGTAACCAGAACGCTTGGCGAAATGATGCGTTTTACTGCATGCCCTATTACCCGGACGTAACCACATGAAACGCATCATGCTAATTGGCCCCAGCCAGTGCGGTAAAACATCGCTCACACAATGTTTGCGTGGAGAAGCACTTCATTACCAGAAAACTCAGGCGATTGTCTGGTCGCCAACGACAATAGACACGCCGGGTGAATATCTTGAGAACCGCTGCCTGTACAGTGCGCTGCTGGCCAGCGCTTGTGAAGCCGACATTATCGCTCTGGTACTGAATGCCGACGCCCCATGGTCACCTTTTTCTCCAGGTTTTACGGGTCCAATGAACAGACCTGTTATCGGCCTCGTCACCAAAGCCGATTTAGCTAACCCTCAGAAGATTTCACTCATAGAAAGCTGGTTGGTGCAGGCTGGGGCGCAGAACGTGTTTGTCACCAGCGCGCTGGAGAATACCGGGGTCGATGAGATGTTCATTTTTCTGAATGCAAAGGAACCGTCATGTCTCACAAAATAATGGCCATTAACGCGGGGAGCTCCTCGCTTAAGTTTCAGTTACTGGCGATGCCGCAGGGTGAAATGATCTGCCAGGGGCTGATTGAACGCATCGGGATGTCTGACGCGCAGGTCACGCTTAAAACACCCGTACAGAAATGGCGGCAGACGTTACCCGTTGCCGATCACCGTGAAGCAGTAACTCTGTTACTGGAAAAACTGCTTAGCCTGAACATCATCAAAAGTCTGGAAGAGATCGATGGCGTCGGTCATCGCGTCGCACATGGTGGTGAGTCCTTTAAAGACTCAGCCCTCGTCAACGATGAAACACTGGCCGAAATCGAGCGTCTTGCAGAACTGGCACCGCTACATAACCCGGTTAATGCGCTGGGGATCGCAGTTTTTCGTCAGTTATTACCCGAAGCACCTGCCGTCGCAGTTTTTGACACTGCTTTTCATCAGACGCTGGCTGAGCCTTCTTTTATTTATCCTCTACCCTGGCGCTATTACTCAGAGCTGGGAATTCGGCGTTACGGTTTTCATGGTACCAGCCACAAATACGTCAGTACCGCGTTGGCTGAAAAGCTGGGCGTCCCGCTCAGCGCACTGCGCGTCGTATGTTGTCATCTTGGTAATGGCAGCAGCATCTGTGCTATCAAGGGCGGAAAATCGGTGAATACCTCAATGGGCTTTACGCCACAGTCTGGCGTGATGATGGGTACGCGCAGCGGAGATATTGACCCGTCAATTTTGCCGTGGATTGCCCTGCGCGAAGGCAAAACACCGCAGCAACTTAACCAGCTCCTCAACAATGAATCAGGATTACTTGGGGTTTCCGGTATCTCATCAGACTATCGTGACGTTGAACGCGCCGCAGACGAAGGCGACTCACAGGCTGCTCTCGCACTTACGCTGTTTGCAGAGCGAATTCGTGCCACAATAGGCAGTTATATTATGCAGATGGGCGGTCTGGATGCTTTGGTATTTACGGGTGGAATTGGTGAAAACTCAGCCCGAGCACGCGCTGCGATTTGCCACAATCTGAATTTCTTAGGTCTGGCTGTTGATGATGAAAAAAATCAGCGCAACGCAACCTTCATTCAAACTGAAACTGCGCTGGTCAAAGTGGCCGTTATAAATACCAATGAAGAGTTGATGATCGCGCAGGATGTTATGCGTATAGCGATATCAGAAACTGTGACATTGGGCATTCCTGCTTAATTCTGCCGCACCGCAAATTGCGGCAAATCATGGTAATAGCGCGATCGCCATGACACTATGCGCCGAGGATTGCTGATCACAAAGGTGAAGACGTGGCTATTGCGCAATGTCCTGCATCGTGCGGGGAACTTATCCAGGGCTGGATTCTGGGCAGTGAGAAGCTGGTCTCCTGCCCGGTTGAATGGTATAGCACCGTTGAGGTCAGTTCGGGTTCACCACAAGTGGATGAACGCCCACTCTCGCGAGCGATGGTTGACCGGTTATTGCAGCACTGGCACTACCCGGCGCATATCAGTCAGGATATTCGTATAGATATCCAGTCAACGATTCCCATTGCGAAAGGAATGGCCAGTAGCACCGCAGATATTGCCGCCACCGCGCTTGCCACCGCTCATTTTCTGGGTCATCAGCTTGATGAACCTACACTGGCACAGCTTTGCGTTTCTCTTGAACCTACCGACAGCACCGTTTTCCACCAGTTAACCCTTTTCGATCATAACGACGCCTCTACGCAAATTCCCTGTGAAGCGCAGCCCCAGCTTGACCTGTTGGTTCTGGAAAGCCCGGAAACATTACGTACCGCAGATTATCACCGCATTCCGCGCCAGCCCGGGTTACAGGCCGGTGCTCCCGCGCTTAAACGCGCATGGGAAAAAGTACAGGAAGCCTGTATTAGCCAAAATCCCTATCGGATGGGGGAGGCCGCCACGCTTAGCGCAATCGCCAGCCAAATGTTGTTGCCAAAACCGGATTTCGATTCGCTATTGGCGCTGGTAGAAGAGTGCGATTTATACGGAGTGAATGTTGCGCACAGCGGCAGCGTGGTGGGTCTGATGCTGGACAGAAAACGTCATGATGTTGATTACATCAAATGGATGCTGGCACAGAAAAAACTGACAACTCACTGGCCTGAGCAGCATTTATTGCGGATGGTAACAGGCGGGGTAAAACTACAGTAGGGGTCGCCGCTTAGCAGCGCCCCCTACTGCCATAAAACGTTACTCTGCTTTCGCTTCGCCGTTTTTCACTTCACCCATGGCTTTCAGCTTTTTAGAGATATCACGACGCTCTTTAGAGATCTCTGCATTCTTGATGATGTAATCATCTACACGATCTTCATAGTCGCTTTTCATGCTGGCGATGATACCCTGGATAGCATCAACGCTCATGCCCGGCTTGATGTAGTCGCTCAGGTTGTCCAGCAACAGGACGCGTTTCTGGTTGTCACGGATCTTTTTCTCAACGTCCTGGATTTCACGTTGCAGTTTGTTTTTACGACGGAACAGACGAACAAATTCCAGCACGTCCTGGAAAGAAGGCTTGGTAGTTTCCATTTTTACACCCCTGATAATGTGAGATTCGGATTCGTTAAAACAACGGCTAAAGTGGGTCAACATTACTTTCATGCCCGCCATACTTCAAGTTGCATCTGCATTGATAATGCATGGCTGAAACCTGAATTATCGAGGGTAAAGCCATTGTAGTTACCAATGGTTTTAGCCTTTTTCAGTATCATACCCTTAATCTTTGCTGAATCGAAGCAGCAGTAGAACCAATCCCCTTATCTGCTCTTTATTTGCGCAGCGCGCGACAAATCAAATGTGAGAGCAATTCCAGTTGCCGTGCCATCTCCATATTCAACCAGACATAGCCATGAATAGGTGTTTCAGCAACATTATCGCCTTTATGCTCAGCGATGAGTTGGCGCAACTCCGCCACGGTGTCATTGAGCTTTTCCGTATTGACAAGTATCGGCTGCGGATTACCTTCATATAGCGCATGAGTGATCGTCAGTAGCGCTTGTTGCGTTCTGAGCTGAGTTTCACGCAAGGTATGCGCGTTCAGCATCACAAAGTGACTGGTACGTGTCGCCCACAGCGCGTTGATTTGCAGCTCAAGCATGCACACCAGGTTGCGGTTAACCGTCTGAATAGCTTCAAAGATGGATTTTTGGATGTGGGTCTCTTTACTGGCAGGAACGATGAGTCCACGCATTTTGACAACGTCACTCAGTAGTTGTTGTAAATGCTTCTCCAGTCGGGGCTGCTCGAGCAAATTGGGGGAGAGCGCGGCCTGATACACCCGATTGTACCCCGTTACACAATGCGCCAGTTGAATACGCCAGTGAATAAATGCCCGCTGCGGCCAGATGCCGGTAAACAGCATCGCCAGTAACGATCCCAGAATCACGTCGCCACCGCGCCACAACGCTGTATTCATGTCACCCGCAGGAGCCCCGACGACGACGGCAAGCGTTATACCAATCAGCAACGCCTGATAGGGTTTTTTACCTAAGGCCAGCCAGCCGCAGAGAAACATCGCTACTGCGCACCATATCAGCATAAGCGGAAGTGACAGGAGTTCGAGACGCAGAGCAACCAGCCCAAGCACCGACCCAAGGATCGTTCCGCCTATACGCTCAAAAGCCCTGGGAACAACGTTACCCCAAAAAGAAATAGGCCCCATAATCACCACCAGCGTGATCAGAGGCCACGTACCTTCAGGAATATCCAGCAGGCGAACCAACAGAAAAGTAAGAAGAAACGCCAGCGCAATGCGAATACCGTGCACTACACGATAATGACGATACAAACGAATTTCAAAAGGACTCAGCGACTTATCGGCACGCACTCATCCACTCCGTCAGGGAATAGCAAAGAACAGAATTGTACCTGCTTTTTTAGTGAAAACATCATCGTTATCACCAGGACTTTCATCCTGATTTACACAAAAAACAGCTACTTCGGCTGTACCGGCACATACATTTCGATGTCCCAGTAACCGTCTTCCATGCCATTATTCATATAAATCTCAAAACAGGGTTTGGCGGCTATCTGGTATGTTGCGTCCTGCAGCAGAAGATTAAAAAATTGATACCATGGCGTCGCAAAGTCATGATTTTCAACACGAGCAACAGCAATAGCATACTCACCACCGGCCAGTTCAGTCAGTATCACACCTTCGCTGTTCTCTGGGATCTCGAAATTCTCTGCGACGGAAACCACAGTATCGCAGCGCAGTTTGTCAGCAGGCACAACATCCGGGTTGTCGTAATAAACGGCGATCCATTCCAGCGGCACTATCTGCTTGTCATCCACCCACATGACTAACTGCTCAAAACCCTGCTTAACCGTTTGCTCCCACGGTCCAACCATATGGAAACCAGCAATCCTGCGTTTATCGACCTGCTTTATCTCGTACTCCATATAACCTCCGTCATTACACTGTATTTATATACAGTGTAATTATTGTATATTACGGCCACAAGGAAATAGTGATTATTATGTGAGCAGTTTCGCACTCTTGCCAGTCAGTAGCATGGGTGAAAAATTACACCTTATGGTGGAAGTAATCGCTCAGACGCGAAAATACGCCGCCTTTACTGACCGATTCCAGGGTGACCAGTGGCCAATGCGCCACCAGCTTATCCCTGTCATAGAGTTCAATTTCCCCCACGCGTTGATGCGCGGCAATAGGCGCTACCAATTCTTTCTTATCAAGAACATATTTTGCTTTGATATTCTGGACTTCAGCCTTAGGAAGCGCCATCCAGAAATCCTGCTCGGTACCGAGGCTAATTTTTTCTTTATCGCCATACCAGATTCGTTCGACGCCGACTTGCTTACCGCTACGCAAAACCTGCACCGTATCAAAATTTTGTTGCCCCCACTGCAGCAGTTTGCGTGCCTGATCCTCGCGCCCTTTCGCGCTCTCGGCTCCCATGACCACGGCAATCAAGCGACGTTGTCCATCAACTGCGGAGGCGATCAGATTAAATCCTGCCCCGGAAGTGTGCCCGGTCTTCAGGCCATCGATGTTCATCGTTTTATCCCACAGCAGCCCGTTACGGTTTTGCTGCGTGATACCATTCCAGGTAAGACTCTTCTCACTGTACATGTGGTAGAACTCAGGTTCCCCGTGAATAATCGCCCGGGACAACACGGCCAGATCGTAGGCCGAGCTATGCTGGCCTGGCGCGTCCAGCCCATGCACCGTTTCGAAATGTGTATCTTTAAGCTTCAGCTTCTCAACGTAACTGTTCATCATCGCGACAAACTGTGGCTGTCCACCCGCGATGTAATCCGCCAGCGCGACGCATGCGTCATTGCCGGAATCAACAATTAAGCCGCGACTTAAATCGCGTACTGACACGCGATCGCCTTCTTTCAGGAACATTAATGATGAGCCTACAAACACCGGATTATCTTTCGCCCATGCGTCACGTCCGACAGTGACGATATCCGTTGGGCTAATGCGATGGCTATCAATCGCGCGATCGACAACATAGCCGGTCATTAACTTGGTCAGGCTGGCGGGGTTGCGTTGCTGGTGTTCATTACCGGCGGTCAGGGTTTGGCCCGTGGTGTAATCCATAAGCACCCACGCGCCAGCATTGATGGCGGGAGGCCGAGGTGCAAAACTGGCGACATCAGTCGCATAAGCGGACGAAAAACTTATCGCGAATAGCGAAGCGGCAATAAACAAACGGCGTTTCAACAGCATGTCCTCATAACCAGGAGAAATAGCCGTTCTTTTTACGGAAGTTCTGCCGAACAAACATGGATAAATTGCAAGAAAATGTGACATAAGGCACATTTTCTTGCTGTTAAAGAAAAAAGTCAGACGGACTTCCCCTGCAAAATACGCGCAGGATTAGCCTTTATGTGATGCTGTTTCTGCATGATGGCTGCGATGACGGTGATAGCCGTCAATCATGCTGCGAAAGATTTGCCCCGGTGTGTCACCCAATGTGCACAGGTAAATATGTGCACAAATGAACAGAATGCCAACAATCGCCAACACCATATGCAGCACCAGCACCACCAGCCCGGCGCCTATAATCTGCGGGTAAAGACAGAGCAACCCGGTAATGATTAACAGCGGAACCAACGCATACATGATGGCCAGATAGGCTAACTGTTGCAGGGGGTTAAATTTATTCTCCGCTGTTGCCGCAAACGGATGTGCCTCACCTTTCATTATCCCATACAGATAAAAACGCGTTTGCAGCAGGCAACGCGTTATCAACCCGCTGAATTGCACACGATAGTGACTACCGTTGCCGCTGGTGGCATTGATCATGACGAAGCCAATCCAGAAAACCAGTAATGCGAATCCACACCAGGTGTGCACCTGCACCATCAGCGCTACCGGTCCGATAGAAAAATGGCCGAACAAACCGCTGAGCAGAAGCAGGATAAAAAGCAGCGCATTTCCCCAGTGCCAACGGCGGACAGCCAATGAGTAGAGATAGTCACGGTGCTCTTCTCCGGCTGCCGTTTTGGGTGCCAGCATTCGACGCAGCAGTGCATGCATCACCAGACCGGCAATCATCAACAGAATGACTACGCCGGCATAAATGAGCCACAGCGGCCAGTAGTCTGGCGCATAGTTAAGCTCTGCTCCCCAGATAGAATTCATACTTTTCCCTCCTGATGAATCTCTTTACGCCGAAAAATACTCACCGCGCCGCTACGCGTATCCTGCTGACGGTAAACCTCTTTTTGAAGAATCCAGTGCTGAATTTCAGGGTCATCACGGCGACCAAACTTCAGCGCATCCGTAGGGCATACGGAAACACAGGCAGGCGATTGTCCAGCGTCCAGACGGGTGTCTGCGCAAAAGTTACATTTATCTGCAATTCCTGTTTGTGGGTTCAGGTAGCGCACATGGAACGGACAGGCAGCTACGCAATAATCACAGCCAATACAGCGGGACTTGTCCACCTGCACAATGCCGTTTTCGTCCCGAAACGAAGCGCCAGTCGGACAGACGCTGACACAAGGCGCATCTTCGCAGTGCTGGCAGGAGACGCGGACAAACTGAAAGTGAGACAGCACCTCAGGTTCGTTTTCCGGTGAGCGGATCTGCACCTGCAGCCGGCTAAAACCTTCTGGCACATCATTCAGAACTTTGCAGGCAACTGTGCACGCCTGACAACCAATACAGCGTTTCTCGTCATGCAGCATGACATACGGATTTGTTGACTGATTCATGATGTTCTCCTTTCTCATGCCCGACGAAGCGTAACGCCAGCGGTATGGACCACTGTGCCGGATACCGGACTGGTTACATGCGGAAGCAGGTTGCCACAGTGGATCCCATGCGTTGTCGCCGCGGTTTTCGCGCCAGCCTTGGCGCCGAATCCCATATAGACGAACAGCGTGTCGGGTCGAATACCGGCAGTGACCAGCGCTTTGCCTTTCTCCTTACCCGTCGCATTTTCAAGCCAGATGTCATCGCCGCTTTTAATCCCTTTTTCTCCAGCCGTTTTCGGGTGGATCCACACCGCGTTATCCCACATCAGTTCGCTGAGTAATGGGACATATTGCGTCGCGCCATTGGTGTGAACTGCGACTTTGCCTTGAATGAAATAGAGTTCATTGTCGGCCTTGAGCGCAAAATTGCGTGCACGCGGAATACCATAGCCCGGCAGGAGAGTTTCCAGTTCTTCGGAATAAAGTTCGATCTTTCCGGATGGGGATTTGAAGCGCAGTTGTTCGCCATACGTACCGTCATTGTCAACGGCCACTGCTCCCGGATACTGCGCAGTAAACTGGCGTACCGATTCAGGCTCACGGAGTAACAGTGGAACGCCCCACTCCCGATACCCTTTCTGGCGCAGTTCAGCAGATAACGCATGGTCACCATTGAGCTGATACAACTGGCGTACTTGCATATCTTGCCACGGATAGTACTGCCCAAGACCCAATTGCTCACCCAGCTCTTTCCAGATTTGCCAGCTTGGGCGCGCATCACCGATAGGCTCAACGACCTGCTGGCGCAGCGCATAGGCCGGATTCAGCCCCGACATATCAGAGACTTCTTCATCGCGTTCGAGATAGGTGCATTCAGGTAACAGGTAATCGGCATAGGCCGCGCTTTCGCTTAAATAGACATCGCAGCTCACCACCAGATCCAACTGCTCAACGGTTTTGACCAGATCCGGCCGACAGGTCACGGTTTGAAAAGGGTTATGCCGGGACATAATCCATCCTTTCACCGGATAAGGCGTCTGGTTTAACACAGCATCGATAATGCTCTGCACCACCCCACCGCCCGCAGCGATGTATTTGAATTGCGGCGCGACCAGGTCAATACGCTGCGCCGTTGGCTTAGGGAGTTTGGCATCCGGTTTCGCCAGCACCGGAGCCACCTTCTCTCCTGCCAGCTTATTGTAGGTTGCAGCGGCTTTTTTCTGGTACATGCCGCCTTCACGCTCAATATTTCCCAGCAGCACGTTGAGGGTGAAAATCATGCGCCGCATGTCGATCTCTTCCTGCGAAAAAGTCGCACGGTGACCAGGGCTGACAATCGCATGGGGGGCGCAGGCCGCCATTTCTCGAGTCACCCGGGTAATGACATCCGCAGGCACGTCGGCCAACTTTTGTGCCCATTCCGGCGTGGCCTCTTGTACTGCCTCTGCCAGTTGGTCAAAACCTGTTGTGTAGCGTTCAACGAATCCCGCGTCATACAATTTTTCAGTAATCATGACGTGGCACATCGCCATCAGCACCGGTAAGTCGCCCCCCGGTTTAATCGCATGCCATTCATCCGCCTTACTGGAAAATACCGACAGCCGGGGGTCGAAGCTGACCATCTTCGCGCCCTTCTCTTGTGCGGTCATCAGTTCATGAGTATCAGCAACCTCAATCCCTTCATACAGGTTATGTCCAAAAGAGACCATATAGCGGGTATTGGCGATATCCATTGCTAAATCCCCACCCATCATCACTTTGGCGGCAATGGCTTTACCTGCTGGACAAGTTGAAGCGTGCGTAAAGGTATTTGGTGAGCCAAAAGCCGTCGCCAAATGAAATAAATGGCCGGAAAGCGAGCCAGATTTAGAGGAGAATACAACGCCCTGCGGCCCATATTGATTTTTTATTGCCGCCATCTTTTCGGCAATTTCTTTATACGCCTGTTGCCAGCTAATGACCTGCCATTCGCCACTGCCACGCGGCCCGGAGCGTTTCATTGGTTTAACAATCCGGTGCGGGTCGTTTATCAGGCTAACACCGCTGCCCCCACGAGCACAAACGCGCGTGCCTTGCTGAGGGGCATTAGGGTTTCCCTGGATAAAAACCGTTTTATTATTAATCACCTGAGCCTGAATTGGACAGCGAAAGGAACACATTTCACACAGACTCGGCGTCAGGGATGTTTTCCCTTTAATACTCTCTGGTGAATTTCGCGCCAGTGCGCCAGGGGGGAAACTGCCTATTGCACAGGCCGAGCAGCCAATACCCACACCCCGCAAAAAATTACGCCGACTAATGCTCATATAACCTCCTGTTATTAGATATATCCAATGATTATATGGCCTTTAAATTATTAATTTTTAACCTTACTCACATTTCATTACAATGAAATTCCGTTAACTGGCAAGAATAAAACTCATTGTTTATAAAAGAGTTTTAAAGTTTCCAGAACACACTACCAAACGTAAAAATAACAATAATAGTTCTCAATTAGCTTATTTATGCACTCACAAAATAACGTTATCTTATTTCATGAAATATCCTTAAAACCCCAAATCTATTAATTCATTTTATTTTAATCACGTTTACCGCAATTTTATTGCGGCCACCGCCGGGCATTGATAATCCCGTTGCTGATTACCGCGCTATTTTTTGGTATTCTTAGATAAGCGCTAAATTGATCCCGGACATAACTGAACAATGAATGACGGCAAGCAGCAACCTGGTTTTCTCTTCCACGATTACGAGACCTTTGGTACCCATCCGGCACTGGACAGACCCGCACAGTTTGCGGCCATCCGCACAGATAGCGATTTCAATATCATTGGCGATCCCGAAGTCTTTTACTGCAAGCCCGCCGACGACTATCTGCCACAACCCGAAGCGGTACTGATAACCGGTATTACGCCGCAAGAAGCACGTGAAAAGGGTGAGAACGAAGCCGCTTTTGCTGCCCGTATCCATGCGCTGTTTACCGTGCCGAAAACGTGTATCCTCGGCTATAACAATGTGCGCTTCGATGATGAAGTGACACGTAATATCCTGTATCGCAATTTTTATGATCCCTACGCCTGGAGCTGGCAGAACGACAATTCTCGCTGGGATTTGCTGGATGTAATGCGCGCCTGCTATGCGCTACGACCGGAAGGGATCAACTGGCCAGAAAACGACGATGGTCTACCCAGTTTCCGCCTTGAGCACCTGACCCGCGCCAACGGTATTGAGCATGCTAATGCCCACGATGCGATGGCAGACGTGTATGCCACCATTGCAATGGCGCAACTCGTAAAGTCACGTCAGCCGCGTCTGTTTGACTATCTCTACAGTCACCGCAATAAACACAAGCTGGCTGCGTTGATTGATGTCCCGCAAATGAAGCCCTTAGTGCATGTATCTGGGATGTTCGGTGCATGGCGAGGTAACACCAGTTGGGTTGCCCCGCTGGCCTGGCATCCGGATAATCGTAATGCGGTTATTATGGTCGACTTAGCGGGTGATATTTCTCCCTTGCTTGAACTGGATAGCGACACCCTGCGCGCACGTCTTTACACCGCCAAAGCCGATCTGGGGGATAACGCAGCGGTGCCGGTTAAACTGGTGCATATCAACAAATGCCCGGTTCTGGCACAGGCTAATACGTTACGTCCGGAAGATGCCGATCGTCTCGGAATTAACCGCCAGCATTGCCTGGATAATCTTAAAGTCCTGCGTGAAAACCCGCAGGTGCGCGATAAAGTGGTGGCTATTTTTGCCGAAGCAGAACCCTTTGCGCCATCGGATAACGTAGATGCGCAGTTATACAACGGTTTTTTCAGCGATGCCGACCGCGCCGCAATGAAGATCGTTCTGGAAACCGAACCTCGAAATTTACCCGCACTGGACATCACTTTTGTCGACAAGCGCATTGAAAAACTGCTGTTTAATTATCGCGCACGCAATTTCCCCGGGACTTTGGATGAGGGAGAGCAGCAACGCTGGCTGGATCATCGTCGTCAGGTATTCACACCGGAGTTTTTGCAAAATTACGCGAATGAATTGCAGATGTTGAGTCAGCAATATGCTGACAATAAAGAGAAGCTGGTGCTACTGAAATCACTCTGGCAGTATGCGCAAGAGATAGTCTGAAGATGAAATGCCCTCCGCCAGACGGCGGAGGGATCCTGGTTACGCTTTCTGCACCGTAATGCTCCAGGCGGCGTCACCCACCTGTTGATAATCAGTAATCACGTGCCCCTCTTCGGCGGCCCATTGCGGGATTGCCTCAGTTGCCTGGGTACAGTCAAATTCGATCACCAGTTCATCACCACTTGCCATTTCAGCCAGTGCCGCTTTTGCTTCAATCAGTGGAAACGGACAAACCTGTGTGACCACATCCAGTCTTTTAATTGCCATCATCAAATCCTTACGCTTAATTTGCCGCAGCAGCGACTAGTTTTGCCTTACGCTGCGGTCTGATATACACAATCCATGACGCGGTCCAGACACCGAAAATCATAAAGACCAGGCCAACCCATCCCTGCCAGGTCATCATCGCCGTCATAACCAGACCGTTGCCAATCGAACAGCCACCCGCGATGCTGGCACCAAAGCCCATTAACAGACCACCAAAACCGCTACGCAGCGTGGTGGGTGCGTCGGCTGCGCGAACGCGAAATTCGCGACTGGCTTTCGCTGCAATAAATGAGCCGATAAAAATGCCCAGCACCAGGAACACTCCCCAGTTAATAAACTTACTGTCGCCTGCGACAAGAAATTGCAAAATATTGGCGGTTGGTGACGTGATACCCAGGCCAAACATTCGTCCGGTTGCTTCGCTCAGCGGCCATGCCAACAGCGCAATCAGCCCAATCAGAACCGCAGTAACAAATGGATGCCAGCGCTTCTCAAACAAAATATGCGCAAGGCCGGTACGACGAGGCGGTAGCGTAGCGACTTTCAATTTGGGTTTTCTCAGCTCTTTCGCTACCACCCACACTGTAACCGCCAGCAGAATAGCGATCAGTGGCCATACGGACAGGCTCAACGTATCGGCAATGGAGTTATGCTCAGTACTGTAGGTTTTCAGCGCCTGATTCAGCCCACTCGCATGCGTAGAGCGCATCACCGCACTCATCACCATATAGGTAAACAGCGCAATCCAGCTACCGATAAGCCCTTCTCCTGCACGATACCAGGTTCCGGTAGCACACCCGCCCGCATAAACAATTCCGATACCAAAGACATAACCACCAACAACGGTTCCCAGCCATGGGAAGGGGCCGGCATCATAGCTGAGTACACCCGCCTGAATCAGCGCAAAGACACCCACGCTTTGCACAGAGATGGCTATCAGTAGCGCATAGAACATACGATTGTTTTTCGCAATATACATATCGCGAAAGCCGCCCGTCAGACAGAATCGTCCACGTTGCATGACAAAGCCAAGCAGCGCGCCACAGATGAGCCCGCTTAAGATCATTGAAAACATAAATTAATTAGCCAGAAGTATATTAGTCAGGAAATTATTAATGACTAACGGGTTCAGAACCAATAACCAAATTCTCTAATTTAGAACTAACGGTTATTAATATTGGCTGGAAATAAAGCAGAGGAATAAAAAAACCGGAGAACATGTCTCCGGTTTTTCGATGTCAGATTAGGTTATTACGCGATATCTTCATCGTACTGCGGTACCGGGTTGCGGAAACTCTTGGTCACACAAGCCAGGTAGATCAGACCAATACCAGCCCAGATCAGCCCCAGAACCATAGAGCTCTCTTCCAGGTTCACCCACAGCGCCCCCACGGTCAGCGCACCGCACATCGGCAGGAACAAATACTGGAAGTGGTCTTTCAGCGTCTTGTTACGCTTCTCACGGATCCAGAACTGGGAGATTACCGACAGGTTAACGAAGGTAAACGCCACCAGCGCACCAAAGTTAATCAGCGCCGTCGCCATCACCAGGTCGAAGTTGATTGCCAGCAGGGCAATCGCGCCAACCAGGATGATGTTCATGGACGGAGTACGCCATTTCGGGTGTACATAACCGAAGAAACTTTTCGGGAATACACCGTCACGCCCCATCACGTACATCAGACGCGCTACGCCAGCATGCGCCGCCATCCCGGATGCCAATACGGTAATGGTGGAAAAAATCAGCGCACCGACCTGGAAGAACTTACCGGCTACGTACAGCATGATTTCAGGCTGTGAAGCATCCGGGTCCTTGAAGCGAGAGATATCCGGGAAATACAACTGCAACAGATAAGTGGAGACAATAAAGATCAGGCCACCAATCAGTGCGGTCAGGAAAATTGCACGCGGGATCACGCGCTCAGCATCCTTGGTCTCTTCAGAGAGGTTGCTGATACCGTCGAAACCAGTGAACGAGAAGCACAGGATAGTAGCCCCTGTGATCATTGGAATCACGTGTGCGTCACCTGACCAGAACGGACGGCTGCTCACCAGCGTACCCGCCCCTTCCCCTTCGAACACGCCATAAACGACCATGCCGAGGATCACCGCAATCAACACGACCTGCAACAGCACGATCACGGTGTTGAAGTTCGCGACAGATTTGAGGCTGCGCAGGTTAAAAGCGGTCATAAAGGCCACCAGTGCTACCACGAAAATCCATGACGGTATCGACGGCACCAGAGCTTCAAAATAGATTTTCGCCAACAGAATGTTGATCATCGGTGCGAACAGGTAGTCCAGCAGTGATGACCAACCCACCATAAAGCCAACGGTCGGGCTAATGGATTTCTGGGCGTAAGTGTAGGCAGAGCCTGCAGACGGATAGCGACGCACCAGTTTACCGTAGCTCAGTGCGGTAAAAAGGATGGCGATCAGTGCAAAGGCGTAAGCTGTCGGGACGTGACCATCGGTCATTCCTGATACGATACCGAATGTATCGAACAGCGTCATCGGCTGCATATAGGCAAGGCCCATCATGACAACCGGAACCAGCGTAAGCGTTTTACGTAATTCCACGCGAGAGGTGTTTGGAGTAGCGTTATGCGACATGGTTATCCTCCATTACGGCGGAAACCGTCGCGTAAGCAAAAAATTGCCCCATTTTTTGTTAATCCTCAGCGACAACAACTGTCGATTTTTAAGTAAGTATCTATCCGGTACGAAGCCCGGCCTCTTTTATGAATGATTGGTTTGATGCAAAAAAATAACCGACGCGTATTAAAACGTCGGTTAATCTCATTTTTTGCAAGCGGCGCATTGTGCACTAAATTAGGGCGAAATGACAAGAGAATGAGAGCCTTGTCAAAAAATATTTTTTTCTAACCGATTGATTTATCGACAACCGTTTTTACATAGACACCCGCGATAGCACTATTTGCTAAAATTTCATCCCGCCACCATGCACTGGCTAATCCCGCGGTCTGCTCGTTCCAGCCAATCCACACGGGTTCAAACAGAATCTGCGCGACAACTTTCTTCTCAATCAGGGCCCCGCTGTCCAGAAATCGTTGTGCCAGATAGCGCGGAATATAACCACACCCCAAACCACTTATCTGCAGTTCCAGTTTGGTTTTGAAGTCAAAAACGGTGATGGCTTCCTGATCGTCAAGTAGCTGAGAAGCCGATACGTTCGCGGGATGCACATTATCGCCGACCACAATGGCGCGAAAACGTTTGATCGTTCTACGACTCAACGGTTCCGGTTCCTGCGCCAGTGGATGATGGGGGGCAACAACAAAAACCTGTTCAAGCACACCCAGACGCGCAAAACCAAAGTCACTCGCTGTGGGTGGGTCACGCATGGCACCCACAATGATATCGGCCCGGCCCTGAATCAGGGCATCCCAGGAGCCGCCCAATACGCCATTGATAAATTTAAGACGCGTCACGCTGTGGTGTTGATAGAAAGATTCGATAAGCGGGGCAAGAAGCGAAAAGGGAAAGGTATCGTCTACGCCGATAACCAGTTCATTCTCCCATCCTTCATGCAGTTTGATGGCCTGCTTTTCGAGTTCGCGCACGGTATGTAATACCTCGCGTCCCTTTTCCAGCAGCATCTGTCCGGTACGGGTAAATTTGGCCCGGTGTCCACTGCGATCCAACAACTGAATATTGAGATCGCTTTCCAGTTTGTGGACGGTATAACTCAGCGCTGACGGCGTCTTAAACAATTTTGCGGACGCCGCCGCGAAACTCCCCTCTTTCTCTAACGCATCAAGAATGATCAGAACATCCAGCAGTGGTTTCATACTCGCCCCCTGGCGGTATACAGCGACACTCTGCTGATCTGTCACTCCATCGGCATCACCAGCGGATCGGGATACTGGTACTCAAACCCAAGCTCATTGCAAATTCGGTTGCCATCAATGACTTTACCTTTACCGTTATCCACTCCGTCCCGGAAATCCGGTGGTTCCATCCCCAACAGGCGAGCCATCTGGGGGTAGAACACATTGCGTGCCGGATGCATAGGCGCACATATATTATAGATGTGTCCCCCTTTAGGCGCTTGTAGCAGCAACGTGATAGCAGAAACCACGTCATCCAGATGCACCAGATTGACGCCATGCTGTCCATCTGGTGCTGTTTTACCCGCAAAAAAGCGACCGGGATGTCTGCCCGGTCCCACAAGGCCTGCCAGGCGCAGAATATCCACCGACGTTCCCGGCAGATTGTGCAGCCAGTCTTCAAGTTCTTTCAGGGCACGACTGCTCGCCGTGACCGGATTGCGTGGTGTGCCCTCTTTTACTGTCCCCTGCACATCACCATAAACTGAGGTAGAGCTGGTAAAAATAATCCGTGGAATACGATACGCCAGCGCACTGTCGACCAGTTCCTGCATTGCCTGCAAGTAAAACGACTCACCCGGGCCACTACGGCGTGCAGGCAGGGTGATGACCAGCGCATCCGCATCCATTAGCGCATCGAGATCGTCAGGTTCACAGACCAGTTCAGGCTCCAGGCGCAACGAGTAGCTTTCAATACCGCTCATTCGGGCCGCTTCCACCCCATCCAATGTGGTTTTGCTGCCGGTAACCTGCCAGCCCCTGGCCGCCAGAGACATGGCTAATGGCATGCCTAACCAACCTAATCCGACAATTGCGACCTTTTTCATGCCTTTTCTCCTGACTTTTGGCCTATAACCCAAGGCTACGCCAGCCCACGGTGGCTGACAATTCATAGTATCAATATGAAATGAATTAATGATCAAAAAAAGCCCTTGCTTTCCGCGGCTAAAGTGGTTTAGGTTAAAAGACATCAAATGAATAAGCATTCATCGAGAAAATTTATGACACGCGCTCAATTTAATCACCATCATCACCATCATCCTGACTAGTCTTTCAGGCGATGTGTGCTGGGAGACATTTAAATCTTCCAGTGGTGCATGAGCGTATGAGAAAGCCCCCGGAAGATTTCTTCCGGGGGCTTTTTTTTGTGCGTGACCCAAACCGATTCAGACAGGATAACGAGGAATAGAGAATGTTAGACAACACCCGCTTACGCATAGCTATGCAGAAATCAGGCCGTTTAAGCGATGACTCACGCGAATTGCTGGCCCGCTGTGGTATTAAAATTAATCTTCACACCCAGCGCCTGATTGCGATGGCAGAAAATATGCCAATCGATATTCTGCGCGTACGCGATGACGATATCCCGGGTCTGGTCATGGATGGCGTCGTTGATCTCGGCATCATCGGTGAAAACGTGCTGGAAGAAGAACTGCTCAACCGCCGCGCACAGGGTGAAGATCCTCGTTACTTTACGTTACGTCGTCTGGACTTCGGCGGCTGTCGTCTTTCGCTGGCGACCCCAGTAGACGAAGCCTGGGACGGTCCGTCGGCACTGAACGGCAAACGCATCGCCACCTCTTATCCGCACCTGCTCAAACGCTATCTCGACCAGAAAGGAGTGTCGTTCAAATCCTGTTTGTTAAACGGCTCTGTCGAAGTTGCTCCCCGTGCAGGACTTGCTGATGCAATCTGCGATCTGGTCTCTACCGGTGCAACGCTTGAAGCCAACGGCCTGCGTGAAGTGGAAGTCATTTACCGCTCCAAAGCCTGTCTGATTCAGCGTGACGGAGAAATGGCCGATGCTAAGCAACAACTGATCGATAAGCTGCTGACCCGTATTCAGGGGGTTATTCAGGCGCGCGAATCTAAATACATCATGATGCACGCGCCAAGTGAACGTCTGGACGACGTTATCGCCTTGCTGCCAGGCGCTGAACGCCCAACGATTTTGCCACTGGCCGGCGATCAGCAGCGCGTGGCAATGCACATGGTTAGCAGCGAAACCCTGTTCTGGGAAACGATGGAAAAACTGAAAGCGCTTGGCGCCAGCTCCATCCTGGTGCTGCCTATTGAGAAGATGATGGAGTAATTCCACTTATGCTGCCCGGTAGCGCTTCGCTAGCCGGGCCTACAAGACCCGTAGGCCGGATAAACAACGTGCCATCCGGCAAAAAAAGGAAGACGATTATGAGCTTTAATACCATCATCGACTGGAATAGCTGTACTGAAGAGCAGCAAAGTGAATTACTGATGCGCCCGGCAATCTCGGCGTCAGATAGCATCACCCGTACCGTGAGCGAAATTCTGCATAACGTAAAGTCGCGCGGTGACGCAGCGCTACGTGAATACAGCGCAAAGTTTGATAAAACTAACGTGAGTGCGCTGAAAGTCAGCGCTGAAGAGATTGCCGCCGCCGGCGCACGTCTTGGCAATGACCTGAAACAGGCCATGGCAGTCGCCGTGAAAAACATCGAAACGTTTCATAACGCGCAACAACTGCCGGTAGTCGATATTGAAACGCAGCCCGGTGTACGCTGCCAGCAGGTTACCCGCCCGGTAAATTCTGTTGGACTGTACATTCCCGGGGGCTCCGCGCCACTCTTCTCAACAGTGTTAATGCTCGCCACCCCGGCCCGCATTGCAGGCTGTAAAAAAGTGGTGTTGTGCTCTCCCCCACCTATCGCCGATGAAATTCTGTATGCCGCACAACTCTGCGGCGTACAGGAGGTGTTTAACGTTGGGGGCGCACAAGCTATTGCCGCGCTGGCATTTGGCAGTGAATCCGTGCCGAAAGTGGACAAAATTTTTGGCCCCGGTAATGCCTTTGTGACCGAAGCCAAACGTCAGGTGAGTCAGCGTCTGGACGGTGCCGCCATCGATATGCCAGCAGGTCCGTCTGAAGTGCTGGTGATTGCCGACAGCGGCGCCACGCCGGATTTCGTTGCCTCTGACTTACTCTCGCAGGCCGAACACGGCCCCGATTCCCAAGTGATCCTGCTGACGCCGGATGCCGGTATGGCCAGCCGGGTTGCTGAAGCAGTAGAACGCCAGCTTGCAGCGCTGCCACGCGCTGAAACCGCGCGGCAGGCGTTAAGCGCCAGTCGTCTGATTGTCACCCGCTCCCTTGCGCAATGCGTAGCGATTTCTAATGCGTACGGCCCGGAGCACCTGATCATTCAGACCCGCAATGCTCGCGAACTTGTCGATGACATCACCAGTGCGGGCTCTGTCTTTCTCGGTGACTGGTCACCGGAATCTGCCGGTGACTATGCCTCCGGGACTAACCACGTGCTGCCTACCTACGGCTATACCGCAACCTGCTCAAGTCTTGGACTGGCCGATTTCCAGAAGCGGATGACCGTACAGGAATTATCGCCGCAAGGTTTCTCTGCCCTGGCCGCAACCATCGAAACGCTGGCCGCAGCAGAACGACTGACAGCCCACAAAAATGCCGTTACCCTGCGCGTTAACGCCCTGAAGGAGCAAGCATGAGCACTGACAACATTCTCAGCGTTACTGATTTAGCCCGTAAAAATGTCCGTGAGCTAACACCGTATCAGTCTGCCCGCCGTCTGGGCGGAAATGGCGACGTCTGGCTCAATGCCAATGAGTTTCCCACCGCCGTTGAATTCCAGCTAACTCAGCAAACACTGAACCGTTATCCGGAGTGCCAGCCGAAGGCGGTGATCGAGAACTACGCACAGTATGCGGGCGTTAAGCCAGAGCAGGTACTGGTCAGCCGCGGTGCTGATGAAGGTATCGAGTTGCTGGTACGTGCTTTTTGCGAGCCGGGTAAAGATGCGATTCTCTACTGCCCGCCGACCTATGGTATGTATAGCGTCAGTGCGGAAACCATTGGCGTTGAATGTCGCACCGTGCCGACTCTTGCCGACTGGCAACTGGATTTACAGGGCATCGCTGACAAGCTTGATGGCGTGAAAGTGGTTTACGTTTGCAGCCCCAATAACCCGACGGGCCAGTTAATTAATCCGCAGGATCTGCGTTCACTGCTCGACATGACGCAGGGCAAAGCCATCGTGGTCGCCGATGAAGCGTATATCGAGTTTTGCCCGCAGGCCACACTGGCGGGTTGGCTGTCGGAATACCCAAACCTGGTGGTACTGCGCACCCTGTCTAAGGCGTTTGCCCTTGCCGGTTTGCGCTGCGGATTTACGCTAGCTAATGAAGATGTCATCAACCTGTTGTTGAAAGTGATCGCGCCTTACCCGCTCTCTACACCTGTGGCAGATATCGCCGCTCAGGCACTAACGCCGCAAGGCATTTCCGCCATGCGTGAGCGCGTGGCACAGATTCTGCAAGAGCGTCAGTACCTGGTTGATAGCCTGAAAACCATCCGCTGCGTAGAACAGGTTTTCGATTCTGAAACCAACTATGTTCTGGCGCGCTTCACAGCATCAAGCAGCGTATTTAAATCTTTGTGGGATCAGGGCATTATCTTACGAGACCAGAACAAACAACCTTCATTGAGCGGCTGCCTGCGTATTACTGTCGGAACCCGCGAAGAGAGCCAGCGCGTCATTGACGCCTTACGTGCGGAGCAAGTATGAGCCAGAAGTATCTTTTTATTGACCGTGATGGAACCCTGATTTCCGAGCCGCCCAGTGACTTTCAGGTTGATCGCTTCGACAAACTTGCCTTTGAGCCGGAGGTTGTCCCGGTCTTGCTAAAACTACAAAAAGCTGGTTTTAAGCTGGTGATGATCACCAACCAGGACGGACTGGGAACACAGAGCTTCCCGCAGGCGGATTTTGACGGTCCACACAACCTGATGATGCAAGTTTTCACCTCGCAGGGCGTCATATTTGATGAAGTACTGATCTGTCCGCACCTGCCGGCAGACGCGTGTGATTGTCGTAAACCCAAAGTGAAGCTGGTCGAGCAATACCTCATTGAACAGGCGCTGGATACCGAGAACAGCTATGTGATCGGCGATCGCGCAACCGATATTCAACTGGCGGAAAACATGGGCATCACCGGGTTACGCTATCACCGCGACACACTGAACTGGGCAATGATCGGTGAGCAGCTAACCAAACGGGATCGTTACGCCCACGTTGAGCGTAATACCAAAGAAACGCAGATTGACGTTAAAGTCTGGCTGGACCGCGAAGGCCGCAGCAAAATTAATACCGGCGTCGGCTTCTTTGACCACATGCTGGATCAAATCTCGACCCACGGTGGTTTTCGTATGGAAATAGCCGTCAAAGGCGATCTGTATATTGACGATCACCACACCGTTGAGGATACAGGGCTGGCTCTGGGCGAAGCCTTAAAACTGGCGTTGGGCGATAAACGCGGCATCAACCGTTTTGGTTTTGTGCTGCCGATGGACGAGTGCCTGGCACGCTGCGCCCTGGATATCTCCGGGCGTCCACACCTGGAGTACCGGGCTGAGTTTACCTACCAGCGCGTCGGCGATCTGAGTACGGAGATGATCGAACACTTCTTCCGTTCGCTCTCTTACACCATGGGCGTCACGTTACACCTTAAAACCAAAGGTAAAAATGACCACCACCGCGTGGAAAGTCTGTTCAAAGCCTTTGGCCGCACGCTGCGCCAGGCTATTCGCGTAGAAGGCGACACGCTTCCTTCTTCAAAAGGGGTGCTGTGATGAACGTGGTGATCCTCGACACCGGCTGTGCCAACCTGAACTCGGTGAAATCCGCCGTCGCACGCCACGGCTACGATCCGGTAGTTAGCCGCGATGCGGATGTTGTGCTGCGCGCCGATAAACTGTTTTTGCCGGGCGTCGGTACCGCCCAGGCGGCAATGGATCAGCTACACGAGCGTGAGCTGATTGAACTGATCAAAGCCTGCACACAGCCTGTACTGGGGATTTGCTTAGGTATGCAGCTGCTTGGTCGACGCAGTGAAGAAAGTAACGGTGTCTCCCTGCTGGGGATTATTGATCAAGACGTACCCAAAATGACCGATTTTGGTCTGCCGTTGCCGCATATGGGCTGGAACCGTGTCTATCCACAGGCCGGAAACCGCCTTTTCCAGGGCATTGAGGATGGGGCGTATTTCTATTTTGTACACAGCTACGCCATGCCGGTGAACCCATGGACTATTGCGCAATGCAACTACGGTGAGCCCTTCACCGCAGCGGTACAAAAAGATAATTTCTTTGGCGTGCAGTTCCACCCGGAGCGTTCCGGTGCTGCTGGCGCGAAGTTGCTGAAAAACTTTCTGGAGATGTAATGATTATTCCGGCATTAGATTTAATCGACGGCACGGTTGTGCGTCTTCATCAGGGCGATTACGCAACGCAGCGTGATTACGGTAACGATCCCCTGACCCGTTTACAAAGCTATGCCGCACAAGGCGCAAAGGTGTTGCACCTGGTGGATCTGACCGGGGCAAAAGATCCGCAGAAACGGCAAATACCGCTGATTAAAACACTGGTTGCTGGCGTAAACGTGCCGGTGCAGGTAGGGGGTGGCGTACGTACCGAAGCAGATGTTGAAGCGCTGCTTAACGCTGGCGTCGCCCGCGTAGTGGTGGGTTCGACTGCGGTAAAATCTCCCGAAGTCGTCAGGAACTGGTTTGCCCGTTTTGGTGCCGACGCGCTGGTTCTGGCTCTGGATGTGCGGATTGACGAGCACGGGAATAAACAGGTTGCAGTTAGCGGCTGGCAGGAAAATTCCGGGGTTTCACTGGAAGAACTGGTTGAGACCTATTTACCCGTCGGCCTGAAGCACGTGCTGTGCACCGATATCTCCCGCGACGGCACGCTGGCGGGCTCAAACGTCGCGCTTTATGAAGAAGTGTGCGCCAAATATCCGCAGGTGGCATTTCAGTCATCCGGCGGGATTGGTGGGATTGAAGATGTAGCCGCCCTGCGCGGAACCGGCGTTGGCGGCGTCATTGTGGGTCGTGCTTTGCTGGAAGGTAAATTCACCGTTGAGGAGGCCATCCAATGCTGGCAAAACGCATAATCCCTTGCCTTGATGTTCGTGACGGACAGGTTGTCAAAGGTGTTCAATTCCGCAATCACGAGATTATTGGCGATATCGTTCCGCTGGCGAAACGCTATGCCGATGAAGGCGCAGATGAGCTGGTTTTTTACGATATCACCGCATCGAGCGATGGTCGCGTGGTGGACAAAAGCTGGGTATCACGCGTGGCAGAAGTGATCGACATTCCGTTCTGTGTCGCCGGTGGGATTAAATCACCAGAGGATGCCGCAAAGATACTGTCTTTCGGCGCAGATAAAATTTCTATCAACTCCCCGGCTCTGGCTGACCCAACGTTGATCACCCGCCTGGCGGATCGCTTTGGCGTGCAGTGTATCGTGGTGGGCATTGATACGTGGTATGACGCAGAAACCGGCAAATATCACGTTAACCAATATACCGGGGATGAAAGCCGTACCCGCGTCACGCAGTGGGAAACGATCGACTGGGTAACAGAGGTGCAAAAACTGGGCGCCGGTGAAATCGTTCTTAATATGATGAACCAGGACGGCGTGCGTAACGGCTACGATCTCGAGCAGTTGAAAAAAGTGCGCGAAGTTTGCCACGTTCCGCTGATCGCCTCAGGCGGTGCCGGAACGATGGAGCACTTTCTCGAAGCCTTCAGGGATGCGGATGTCGATGGCGCGCTTGCCGCCTCGGTCTTCCACAAGCAAATTATCAATATTGGCGAATTAAAAGCGTACCTGGCAACACAGGGCGTGGAGATCAGGATATGTTAACCAAGCAACAATGCCGCGAGCTGGACTGGGAAAAAACCGATGGGATGATGCCGGTCGTCGTGCAGCATGCAGTTTCCGGTGAGGTGCTGATGCTCGGGTATATGAACCCGGAAGCGCTGGATAAAACGATCGAAAGCGGGAAAGTGACCTTTTTCTCGCGTACTAAACAGCGCCTGTGGACCAAAGGTGAAACCTCTGGCAACTTTCTTAATGTCGTCAGCATTTCCGCTGATTGCGACAACGACACCCTGCTGGCGCTGGTTAACCCTATTGGGCCAACCTGTCACAAAGGCACCAGCAGTTGTTTTGGTGAGTCCAGCCACCAATGGTTGTTCCTGTATCAACTGGAGCAACTCCTGGCTGAGCGTAAAACGGCAGATCCCGCCAGCTCCTATACCGCAAAATTGTACGCCAGCGGTACGAAGCGAATTGCCCAGAAAGTTGGAGAGGAAGGTGTTGAGACAGCACTGGCCGCGACTGTGCATGACCGTTTCGAGTTGACCAATGAGGCATCGGATCTGATGTATCACCTGCTGGTTCTGCTGCAGGACCAGGATCTCGATCTGACGACAGTGATTGAGAATTTACGCAAGCGCCATCAGTAATAGACTGATACCGGCATGATGCCGGTATCAATTATTTCGCCGAGCGTTTAATCGTTACCGAATAAATCGCGGGTATACACCTTATCAGCGACATCCTGCAGTTCTTCTGCCATGCGGTTAGAGATAATCACATCGGCCTCACGTTTAAATTTAGCCAGATCACGCTCAACCCGTGAATGGAAGAAACTCTCTTCTGCTATTACCGGTTCATAAATTATGACCGGGATACCTTTCGCTTTAATGCGTTTCATGATGCCCTGAATAGACGATGCCCTGAAATTATCCGAGCCGCTTTTCATAATCAGGCGATAGATACCGACAACTTTGGGTTTACGCGAAAGAATGGCATCAGCAATAAAATCTTTTCGTGTGCGGTTAGCATCAACGATGGCTGAAATAATATTATTAGGTACAGATTGATAGTTGGCAAGTAATTGCTTCGTGTCTTTTGGCAGACAATATCCACCATAACCGAATGAAGGATTGTTGTAATGGTTACCAATACGCGGGTCCAGACAAACCCCTTCGATGATCTGTCGTGCATTAAGCCCCAGGCTTTCTGCATAGCTATCAAGTTCGTTAAAATAAGCAACACGCATTGCCAGATAGGTATTTGCAAAAAGCTTAATGGCTTCAGCTTCAGTAGAATCAGTGAACAGCACCGGGATATCCTGCTTTATCGCCCCTTCCTGTAATAAGGCAGCAAAACGCTCAGCACGAGCAGATCGTTCGCCGATGACAATTCGTGAAGGGTATAAGTTATCATACAGTGCCTTCCCTTCGCGCAGGAACTCAGGAGAAAAGATAATATTATCCGAGTTAAATTTCTGTCGCATAGTCTGCGTAAAACCAACAGGTACTGTTGATTTAATCACCATGAGTGCATCAGGATTTATTGCAATCACATCTCTGATAACTGATTCAACGCTGGAGGTATCAAAATAGTTTGTTTTCGGGTCGTAATCTGTAGGCGTTGCAATAATAACAAAATCTGCATTCTGGTAGGCGTCGTACTTGTCCAGCGTGGCTTTAAAATTTATATCGCTTGATTGTAGATACTGTTCAATTTCTTTATCGACTATCGGAGACATCCGATTATTTAGCATCTCGACACGTGAAGGGACAATGTCCAGAGCAATGACCTGATGATGTTGGGCGATAAGAAGACCATTTGACAGGCCAACATATCCGGTACCAGAAATGGTAATTTTCATTTCATGCTCTCAGTATTAACTTAATATTTAATCATGATGTTGGACATCCTGATAAGAGAATAATGTTTTAACGTTTTGTTGAATATTGTGTCAACGAAGGTTAAAACAATTCAGATTTTCTTTATCAGGGTACGCCAGAAATATTAAGTAAAGATTAAGCAATCAACGCAAATCAATCAGATTTAAGATAAAAAAAAGCCCGGTTAGAGAACCGGGCCAGTGACTATCAGAAGACTTATTCCATCCATTCGGTATGGAAAACACCTTCTTTATCAGTACGTTTGTAGGTATGCGCACCGAAGTAATCACGCTGGGCCTGAATCAGGTTAGCGGGCAATACTTCTGCACGATAGCTGTCGTAATAAGCGACAGCAGCAGAGAATGTCGGTACCGGGATACCATTCTGCACAGCATACGCTACAACATCACGCAGTGCCTGTTGGTATTCATCGGCAATGTTCTTGAAGTACGGGTCGAGCAACAGGTTCGCGATACCAGGATTTTTAGCGTAGGCATCGGTGATTTTCTGCAGGAATTGCGCGCGAATAATACAGCCCGCACGGAAGATTTTTGCAATCTCGCCGTAATTCAGATCCCAGTTATGCTCGTCGGATGCGGCACGCAGCTGTGAGAAGCCCTGAGCATAAGAAACGATCTTACCGAGGTACAGTGCACGACGTACTTTCTCAATAAATCCTGCCTTATCACCCGCAAGCTGAGCTTTAGGTCCAGACAGGACTTTAGAGGCAGCGACACGCTGATCTTTCAGCGAAGAGATGTAACGTGCAAACACAGATTCAGTGATCAGAGACAGCGGTTCACCAAGATCCAGAGAGCTTTGACTGGTCCATTTACCGGTACCTTTGTTCGCCGCTTCATCCAGAATGAAATCCACCAGATATTTACCATCTTCATCTTTTTTGGTGAAGATATCTTTGGTGATGTCGATCAGATAGCTGCTCAGCTCACCGTTATTCCACTCGGTAAAGGTGCTGGCCAGTTCTTCATTGCTCAGGTTCAGACCCCCTTTCAACAATGAATAGGCTTCGGCAATCAGCTGCATGTCACCATATTCAATGCCGTTGTGCACCATCTTCACATAGTGGCCTGCACCGTCGGCACCAATATACGTCACACACGGCTCACCATCTTCAGCAACCGCTGCGATTTTAGTCAGGATTGGCGCTACCAGTTCATAAGCTTCTTTCTGGCCACCCGGCATGATGGATGGGCCTTTCAGCGCACCTTCTTCACCACCAGAGACGCCGGTTCCGATGAAGTTAAAACCTTCAGCGGAGAGCTCACGGTTACGACGGATAGTGTCCTGGAAGAACGTATTACCGCCATCAATGATGATATCACCTTTATCCAGATAAGGTTTCAGGGAGTCGATAGCAGCATCAGTGCCAGCACCCGCTTTCACCATTAACAGGATACGACGAGGTGTTTCAAGGGATTCAACAAACTCTTTTACCGTATAGTAAGGAACCAGTTTTTTCCCCGGATTCTCGGCGATAACCTCTTCCGTTTTTTCACGTGAGCGGTTGAAAACGGACACGGTGTAACCACGGCTTTCGATGTTGAGCGCCAGGTTGCGCCCCATCACAGCCATACCAACGACGCCGATTTGTTGCTTAGACATTATGTACTCCTGTCAGGTGATCTAACGAGCAGATGCATTACTCGCATAATTTCTAACATACTATCGCAAAACCCTGCATCGAAGCCATAACCTGATCTCAACAAGCACACTTGGGTAAACTCTGGCTCAGGGACTATCTTTTTCTTTAAAATATAACTAAGTTTGTATAAAATAATCAGTTAATAATGTTTTCGATACTTCTCGATTGAGAATCGATGTAGATTCTGCTTAGCCAAGGAATGTAAATGTCCACCAAGCCATTTGATGCTATCGACATAAATGTGCCTCTTGTTGTTGATTTAGACGGCACTTTGTCTAAAACTGACACACTGCATGAAGGCATTGTGTCAATATTATTCAAAAAACCAATTAAAATAATTGGCTTAACTAAAGCCTTATTTGATGGAAAAACATCGTTTAAACGCTTCGTTACAGAAACTGTAACGCAAAATGCCGACTCATTCTGTTACAGGCATAATTTAATAGATTATTTAAAAACAGAAAAACGCAAAGGAAGAGAAATCCATCTTGTTACGGCCTCTAACCAAAAAATTGCAGACTCTATAAATGAGTATCTGAGGATTTTTGATGGTGTAAAAGGCTCAGATAACCAATTGAATTTAAAAGGAGTCAATAAACTAGCATGGCTAAAAGATAGATTCCCGCAGGGTTTTATTTATGCAGGTGACCATAAAGCTGATATTGCAATCTGGAACAAGTCTAAAGGTGTTATTCTTGTAGGGAATGGGAATAAATTTAAGAAAGATATAAAAAGTGAAATCCCATGTCTTGCTTTTGAAGATGCCAAGGTAAGTATTTTCAAACAATGGATAAAACAACTGAGATTACATCAGTGGGCTAAAAATATACTGGTTTTTATCCCTATATTTCTGGCACATATCGCAAATGATGCGAACGTTATTGCAAAAACTACATTGGCATTTGTCGCGTTTGGTTTAATTGCCTCCGCAACCTATATTATTAACGATCTTGCAGACCTTGAAGCCGATCGTCGACATAAGACAAAAAGAAACAGACCTCTTGCATCTGGTAATATTTCCACATTTCAAGGGCTCATTGGTGCGTTGATACTATTCTTAATCGGCGGAATAATATCAATAAATTTATCAATAGGTTTAACATACTGTATTTTAATTTATGTAATGTTAACGCTTTGCTACTCATTCAAACTAAAAAGAGTTCCAATGTTAGATGTTTCAATCATCGGCGCTCTTTTTACATTAAGAATAATCATGGGGTCGGTGTTGAATGATCTTCCCCTATCTCCATGGTTGAATTCATTCTCTGCCTTGCTATTTTTCTCGCTGGCTCTGGCAAAACGGCATGTTGAGATTCTCAAATCTGATCAAACAATGACTAACAAAATTGGTGGTCGCGGTTACACTCATCAAGACTGGCCATTAACCTTAGCCTTTGGTGTAAGTAGCGCGATCTGTTCAATTTTAATCATGCTACTTTTCCTGACTCAGGAAGCAATGGTGCAGATAAATTATAGTGCTCCTGAATGGCTATTGCTTGAACCAATATGCGTATTTCTTTGGGTAATGAGGATATGGTTTCTTAGCCATAGGAAAGTATTAACGGATGATCCTGTAATTTTCGCGATCAAGGATAGGACAAGTATTTTATTAGGTGCTGCTGCTATCTTAAGCTTTATAATTGCAAGCTATTACTAAGGTGTGATGAATTATGAGTTTACTTGTTTTACTACTTGCATTAACAAGTGTATCCCTAAATGCCCTTGCCCAAGTGGCCCTGCGTAAGACGATGCTCACTATAGCACCGCTTCCAGATGCTATTGCAGGCTATTTAGGTTTTGCAATTCAACTTCTCATGAATCCATGGTTTATTGCTGGTATGAGTTGTTATGTACTCAGCATTGGTTTGTGGATGGCAGTTCTTGGCAAAGTTGAGGTTAGCCTGGCATATCCTCTACTATCGGTTGGATATGTTATTACTGCAGTAATTGGCTATTTTTTCCTGAAAGAAGACATAAACACAATGAGACTCATTGGCTTGTCTCTAATTTGCGTCGGAATTGTATTTATCTCTAGGAGTGCATAATGCGTCATATTATTACTGGCGGAAGTGGTTTTACAGGAAGTGTTCTCACTAAACGATTACTTGAAAAAGGGCAAGAAGTTGTCAATATCGATATCCGAGAGCAACCCAATGTGGCACTACGAAAAAATGTTCATTTTGTCAATGGTGATGTAACAGATAGCGATACATTAAAAAAACTGCATTTAAAAGAAGATGATGTTGTTTATCATCTTGCTGCAAGACAATTTGCCGATGCTGTCCCCAAAAAATCCCGTGAAGAATGGTTTAATGAAGTGAACGTATGCGGGACAAAAGCTGTAGTGAATGAAATGAAAAATACTGGCTGCCATAAACTAGTATTCTTTTCAACCGATATGACTTACGGCATCCCTACCGTCTGTCCTGTGTCGCCAGATCATCCACAAAATCCCCTCGGGCCTTATGGTAATAGTAAAATATTAGCCGAGAAAATCATCCGTGGTGAACATTTTATTGATGCAACTATATTTCGTCCTCGCTTAATCACTGGTCCGGGTCGTTTAGGTATACTGGGTAAATTATTTAAACTCATTCAACATGGAATACCCGTCCCAATGATTGGTAACGGAAATAATCGTTATCAAATGGTGAGTGTCGAGGATTGCGCTCTAGCAGCAGAACTCGCCGTTGAAAAAAATTGTCCAAACATAAATTTTAACTTAGGCTCTGCAACGCCACCAACTACAAAAGAGTTACTCAATGGTGTGATTAAACATGCAAAATCTAAGTCTATACTATTGCCTATCCCTGCCATGCTATTGAAACCAGTTTTAGCCACAATGGACAAGATAGGATTAACCCTACTGTACCCCGAGCAGTTTGGTATAGCCGATAAAGATGTTTTACTTGACACAACGCTTACATATGAAACTCTTGGGTGGTCGCCAACAAAGTCTGATATCGTGGCCATGAGTGAAGCATACGATTCATTCATAAGAAAGTAAGCATAAAAAAAGGATAGGATCTGCTAGATCCTATCCTCTAATGATTTTTCAAAATTATATTTAACTAACTTTACTGCCAATAAAACTGAATCAATCCCAGCCCAATTTTCCTTTTATCAGAACTGACACCTAATTCTGCTGGAGACGTTGGTTTCGAAACATTGACAGTGATAGCTGTATTTTGTTTTTCGTCAATGGAGTCAAATTTTGCATAAAATACATTTCCCTTACCTTCAACTGGCTCCATTACATGTGATTCATTATTTATAGTTAAAACAATAGGCTCACCTGCATTAGGCCCGAAGGGAAAAAGCTCTGCATAGAAAGTAGTTTCTTTATTTAACTTAAGATCTAAATTTAATTTAACATTACTTCCTTCACTCCAACGCCCCCAACCTTCTTCATGACTTAGACCGGAGAGTCCAATCACAAAATTGGGAAGACCATTTTTTCTGAAGTCAATGACATTAGATTCTTTTTGAAAATATTTAACACCTTTGTACACTGGAGCAAAGTCATCGCAATACATCGCCCCTGTAATATAGCGCCATCCGTATTTGGGTGCAGATGCTTTATCAATATTAATAGGCTGATGAGTCCTTAAATCTTTATATCCCGCTTTACAACTATCGCTAAGCGCATGCTCATTTTTATCCCTAAATATTATTTTGGTGACTATACCATCTTGGTTTTCATAAGCATAAGAGCCTTGCCCTTTTCCGGACCACATATTATAAGGAAATGTTCTCAATATAAATATCTGAGGCTCTGGGTTATACATTTCAGGATAATTTTCTAGCAGATATGCTGTCCACGGTTTATGAGCCAAATAATTCGCATCCGTTTCATATCCATTGCTAAATATTATATACATGAACGCTAATAGTATAATTATTACTTTCTTGTATATTGTATTCAAAATTACAGAAGAGTAAGCGCAAGACCATGCAATAATAGGTGCAACAGAATACAAGGCATATCGTTGAAAGACATTCTGCCCTGAGTTCATATTGTTATTTGCTAACAGCGGTATACAAATTACAACTGAAAATAAAAGGCTAAACAAGAAATCTCTAATAATGATTTTATCAAATCGAAAACATAGAAAAATAATAAAAATCACTAACCATGGGGCTCCAACCCATAGACCTTGGTCTAAGTCAAAGTAGTATGAAATGAAATGTCCAAAGTTAATATTTGAAATACTGCTGGCCTGACTTCCTATCAAACTAAACTGGTTAAACTTTATGTAGTAAAATATAATTGAACTTATAGAAATAAGTCCACAAATCCATATTTGCCATTTCCTTAATAAAATAAATATAACCGAAACTATATTTTTATGACTTACCAAAGTAAGATAGATGGGTATAACGATGAACAATAATGATAAAGATACAACTTGAATTGACGCTAATGATATAAAAAATGCAGAGGTTAACGGTTTGCATTTCATTAAAAAATAAAATGCAAGAAACAACAGCGAATATATCATTACTTCTGGATGCGACCATTTAAGATAGAATATGACTCCACCAGATAAGAAAAGTAATTGCGCGACGGGATTACTTTTTTCATTATTCATCAAAACGAATAAAGTGCATATTAGAAGTATTACATTCGTTAATTGAAAGGATTTAAGAGGATTAACATCTAATATTGATATTGTTTTTTCAGTAACAGCAGTCAATAGTGGATAGAACCAAAAGTGGTATCCATAGTATTCATTAGTTTTAGATTTATATATACCTACAGCGCCCGCATTATTTTCACTATTTTCTAACCCTGTTCTAATTTTTTCAAAGTATTCTGGAATATACCCTGCTGACTCGAAACTCTTAATATCATTTAGCCTGTCTGTAACCTCACTCGCAGTAATGTTTGGTGATAGATTATTTAAAAATGCTTTTGTTGTGAGTGAATACTCATGTCCATCGCCAAGTTGTACTGGCTTACTTGTTAATCCAATAACAAGTAGAATAATAGACAATCCAATAAACAATAGAGAACTAAATCTATTGACCATTATTCAACCTTAGAAATTTAAAATATTTTATGAGAATAGTTATGAATGATTTTTTTTATCAACGGTATACAACTCTCTATAGACAGCGCTATAGTCAGTTAGCATTCTTTCCGATGTAAATACATCTTTAAATCTGGCATATGCATTTGAGCCGTATCGTTTAGCCAATTCAGGATTCGAGTATAGTTCTTGCATTACCTGCCTTAATCTCACAGGGTCGTTAGGTGGAATAACAAAGCCAGAGTAGCCATCAAGATTAATAAAGCTTGTACCTGTACCTATTTCACATGAGATTAGCGGCTTTCCATACATGGCACCTTCAAGTAAAGTAATACCAAAGGCTTCCGATCTAAGATGTGAAGGAAAAACAATAGCAGTACATAGCTTTAGTAGTGCAGCCTTGTCTTCATCGGGTAATGAGCCAACAAAATGCATATTAGTAAGATTAAGTTCTTCTGCTTTAGCTTTTATATCACTTTCGATCCCTCCGCCACCAACAATAACTACGGGTAACGAAGTAGTGTGTGCTGCTTCCAGAAGAGTGTGTAACCCTTTATAGTAACGAAATGCACCAATGAACAGGAAAAATCCCCCGTCAAACCTGTCTTGCCAAAATTTGAGTTTTTCGTTACTAATACTTGGATAAGATTTCTCATTTAAACCATAAGGTATGACTTTTACCTTGGATTCAAACTTCTGCAATACAATACTAGTTTTTACATAGTTTGGCGAAGCAGCAACAATACAATCAACTGATTTGAGAAAATGGTTCATTAGTGGCGAATATAGCCGAGAAAAAAACTTCTGCTTAACAATATCAGAATGATAACTGACAATTGTTGGTTTATTGATTCGACATAAAAAATGCAGCATATCCATAAAGGGAAATGGATAATGGTAATGGATGATGTCTGCTTGCTTTGCTAATTCTTTAAATTTTTTAATGCAAGATAGAGAGAATGGTGTTGAGGCTATTTCAAAATTAGTTTTTGCGTAGAAGACACGCTGCTTACCAATTTTTTGATTATCAATATCCCCGCGTTTACTTAGAGAAAGTACGGTTGATTCAACATCATATTCAGCCCCAGACTCACTTAGCTGGTAGATAACTTGCTCGATGCCACCAAAAGTATCTGGATAGTATGTCTTATAAAAATGCAGTACTTTCAACATTAATCTTACTTCACCTGTTTATATGCAGCAACCGTTTCAGTTGCACATCGTTTCCATGAAAATTGGTTAACATGTGATAATCCACTTTTAGTGGCATTATCCTGCCATTCCGTATCAGTAAGACTCTTCATAATTAAAGACGTAAGTGTCTCAACATCCATAGCATCACACATTAAAGCGCTGCTACCTGCAACCTCAGGAAGTGAAGAGCTGTTTGAACAAACAACCGGAGTCCCAGATGCCATTGCCTCCAATACTGGTAGCCCAAATCCCTCATAGACTGATGGAAATAAAAAACTAACAGCGCCTGCATAGAGTGCAGGTAAATCGCTTGACGGTGTAAATCCCAGGTAGCGCAGCCACCCTTCTCGTTTACCTTGTTCAAATCGACGATGTAAAGTATCACTGTTCCAGCCTTTGAATCCGCTAATAACGAGAGGAGTCTGCTTTCTCAGTGACAGTGGCAGGCGTTCGTAGGCATCAAGCAAAGTCGCAATATTCTTTCTCGGCTCAATCGAGCCAGTAAATAGGGAATATTTTTTAAAGGTAAGTTCGTATTTTCCGAGAACAGGAGTTATATCTTCTTCACGGCGGGGCTTAAATTCACCACTACATGCTAACTTTGCAGTAAACACCCTACTTTCAGAAATATTAAAATAATTAATCAGTTCCAATCTGGTAAAATCAGAGTCTGTAATAAATACTGATGCTCGCTTTACCGTTTGTAAAAGCTCTTTACGCATATACCTAACTCTCTCAGGAGGATGGCATTGCGGTAAAGTAAAAACAGAAAGATCATGAAACGTGACAACACAGCGCTCTACCTTCGGTGGCAGATAAAAATTCGGTCCATGATAAATCGCATCCTTATGATTTCTCAAGACATTAGTCTTCAACCACGGAGCTGTGAGCCTATATACTTCCGAAGCCAGTCGACTCTTTTTTATTAAACTTTTAAGCCCCTCTGTTGAAGAGCTATTTTCTTTAGCCACGGGCATTTGCTGAGTAAGTCGATGCCCATTTAAAAAAAGTAATTCGGATATTTCTGGATCATCAGATAAACATTTAGCCAACTCAAATGCATAGCGACCGATACCTGTTAATGGGTATTTTATTGCATCAGTTCCAAATATGACTTTCATTACTCGTTTTCCAACATCCAGCGCAGAGTATCTTCGAGTGGTGGGACATTCCAATCTGGAATAAATGATTGTAATTTAGATGGATCCCCACTAAGTGTCTTAACTTCATTTGCCCGGACAAATTCTGGATTAATCTGGATGGTCAGATGGTGTCCGGTTATTTTTTCACAAAGTTCAATAACTTTTCTCAGTGAATATGTTCGGCCAGAGCAGATGTTAATAACTTCACCAACTGGTTTCGCCTGTAATAACTTGACATAAGCATGGCTTAATGCACGAACATCTGTAAAATCACGCCAAACATCAATATTTCCTAACTCGATCGTCGGTGATTTTGAATTAAAGTGTTTAACTATCTTTGGCAGAAGGAAGTTTTCCGCCTGACCAACACCTGTATAGTTAAATGGTCTCGTAATGAATACGGGTAGTTTATCCATCCACAATCGAGACATATATTCCATGGCCAACTTGCTGACGGCATAATCGTTCGCTGGATTTGCTGTCGCAGATTCATTCAGTTGCCCTGCGGTACCATTTCCATAAATGTTTGCACTACTGGCGAGAAGCACACCATCCAGGATGGTGCTGCAGGTACTCAAAGCCTGCAATAAATTGCGCGTTCCAAGTAAATTGACGTTGTAGAAAGCATCTGCATCACCATGCCCAACATAAGCGATAGCGGCCAAATGTATAACAACGTTTGGTTGTATGAGCTGAATAACCTCCCGCAATCTCGCAGTATCCATTAGATCAACCTGGTAATAATCAGGCCCATCAAAAGGCATTGCGCCAATACCAAATACCCGATATCCGGCAGCGGATAATTCCGCTGCCACATAGCGGCCGGTAAAACCATTAATCCCTGTCACCAGAGCATGTTTGCCGGCGCCGAACATCAGAATGAAAACCCTTGCTGGTTACGACGTAAATCAGCCTCAACCATCAACTGGCACAACTGCTCCAGCGAGGTTTTTGGTTCCCACCCCAGAATTTCTTTGGCACGAGCTGGATTACCGATTAGTAGATCGACTTCAGCAGGACGGAAGAATTTTGGATTTACACGAACCAAGGTTTTCCCAGTTGCTGTGTCAATACCCACTTCTTCCTCGTCCTTACCCTCAAAACGCAGTGTAAATCCAGCAGCTTTGAAAGCCATGCTGACGAAGTCGCGCACAGTCTCTGTACGGTTAGTTGCCAGTACGAAGGTATCTGGTTTTTCTGCCTGCAGAATACGCCACATCCCTTCTACATACTCTTTGGCATAACCCCAGTCACGCTTGGCGTCCATGTTACCGAGTTCAAGAACGTCAAGTTTTCCAAGCTTAATTTTTGCAACAGAATCTGTGATTTTACGCGTTACAAATTCCTGACCACGTAATGGTGATTCGTGGTTAAACAGAATTCCACTTGATGCAAAAATATTATAGCTCTCACGGTAGTTCACGGTCATCCAGTGAGCATACAGTTTAGCTACGCCATATGGGCTGCGCGGATAGAACGGAGTATCTTCTTTCTGCGGAACGGCCTGGACCAGACCAAACATTTCTGACGTTGATGCCTGGTAAAAGCGAATTTTAGGATTAACAATACGAATAGCTTCCAGAAGATTTACAGGGCCGAGACCGGTGATTTCTGCTGTAGTAATCGGTTGTTCGAAAGATACACCGACGAAGCTCTGCGCAGCTAAGTTATAAACCTCAGTAGCTTCAGTTTGCTGCAGCAAGCGGATACTAGCAGACAGGTCAGTCAGATCGTATTCAACCAAAGTCAAGTTTGGGTGCTGTGCAATGCCCAACTCTTCAATACGCCAGAAATTGACAGAACTGGTACGTCGGTATGTTCCGTATACTTTATACCCTTTACCAAGCAGCAGTTCTGCCAGATAAGCACCATCTTGACCCGTAATACCAGTAACAATCGCTATATTCATAATAATCTATCAATCTCTTATTAATAATTAGTGACAATGTAACAATGTAAAGAGAAGTCTTATCGAACTACTTTACGACAAATATTCACAAAGTCGTTTTCAACCACTTTCCAGCTAAATTTTTGAGCTGTTTCAAAACCATTACTCCCCAGGCGCTCGCACAAAGCCGGGTCGTTTCTTAAGCGCACCAAAGCATCCTGTAGATCTTCGTGACCCACCATCAGGGCATTTTCTTGATCAATAGCCATATCATGAAAAGCCACACAAGATTTATTGGCTACCACCGGCTTTCTGGCCAGCCAGGCTTCGAGCAACACTATACCAAAGCTTTCGCTTGAACTCATATTTACCAGAGCCAGGCAAGACATCAATGCACCACGCACCACTGAACGCGGCTGCCTCCCCAAATAAAAAACGTGTGGGGATGTGATCACCAATCCGTCATCATCTGGACCAATCATTACTAATCGAAGTTTTTTACCAGACTGGTTAATAGATTCAACAGCCTGGATTACTGAACGATAACCCTTAGCTCCGGATTTACGCCCCAGGACCAGAACGAATTCATCATCGCTGCCGTACACGCTTTCAAACTCATGGCGATCGCTCTCCAGGAACTCTTCATCAGTATCGGCACCAGCTGGAAGATATTCAGAGCAGCACCCTTTTTCAGCATAGAAAGCATTCGCAGCTTTAGGCACAGCGAGGACTTTTGTTGCATTTCGTGCAGCATGAATTAAATCTGGGAAATGGTAATAGTCATCATCCAGATGCGCGTGCGGTATCAATAATGAAGGCACATTATGCTGTCTCGCTAACTCAAGAGCAAATACCGCTGGTTTGAAAACAATGTTGTGCGTTACTACCAAATCGTACTTACCAATGTTAGTAGCAATATAATGTTCCATCGACGAAGAGTGCGGACCTCTGATATCTGTCAGGTTGACACCTAATGGAAAACGTGTTTTCTCTGCAGCCGCAGACAGTACATCAAACACTTTATCTGCCGAGATGCTTTGAGAACTTGCCAGAGTTGGTCGTGTCAGATCGAGTGGTGCACTATCAATAATTAACTCAGTAAGCATAAAACCTAATGGTCGAGGATCCTGCCCCCCCATAAATCGGCTAGATGTAAAGATCTCGAATATACCCGCATCAACTTCCAATTCAAGCGTAAAGTTATGCTCGATTTCCTGACTAAGGTAAATGCCCCCATCAGGGGACTGCAATGTAATTAATGATTTTTCGGGGATATACCCTATCAGTTTTACTTTACTTGCTTTTGCCACATTGACTGCACAAGAAGAGTAGCTCCAGCGATAGTGGTTAGAAGCTTCACCCTCTAAATCAGCCCATCCCCATGCAAGCCCATCTAATGATAATTTATCGGTTTGTTGAACAATAGCCTTCTCAAATACAGGCTGCACACGCCATGCTAAACTCGTTGCATTACTTAATGCTGAACTCGGACTATCATCAACGGGAAAGCGAGCAAAACGGAGATTAGACATTTCAATTGGTGCACCAATCTCGGCATCAAATTCGTAACGTTCCATGAAACGTGCATGATTAGTTGTTCGACTGACCTCTGTAGTAACGACATCAATTTCGAATTCTTGTGTATCACCAAGCGCTTTCAAAAAGCGCTTCAAATTTGACTCTGCCCCACCTAATTCAGGATGAGTATAGCGATATGTAACAAACAGTACCTTACGTTTTGGTTTTTCCATGCTTAATAATAAATCCACGAATTTCTTCGCGATTCCCACCATAGAAAGTTCAGCACGGAATATATCTTTACGCTCTGCTCTCATTTCATCAGTGAAAACACTATCAGAAATGGATAAAGCATTTATCACATCTGGAAATGTTTCAGGTTCCGTCAGTGCGATATGTTTGTGAAGATGACTCGGATAGCCACGTAAACCAAATTTTGAGCTAACGACAAACAGGCCATTTGCGAAAAAGTCTGCTAACTTAATATTAGATCCGCTACCTGAAGTCACTGGGTTCACTGCAAAAAGACAGTTTTGAAGAATAGCGGATTTGACTTCTTCATCTACGACCCCCCACAGAATAACATTTTTACCCGGATTGACGTTGATAGAGTTGCAAACTGACCCAACAATATTAAACTGAACATCCGGGCATTTAGGCGCTATATTTTTTAATAAAAAATTGACAGCATCCACATTTGGCATATGCGCGGATCCAAGAAATACTGCCGATTTTTTAATAATTCTGTGTGCTACTTGCTGACTAATATCATTAATAATGGGGGACGGTAGCTGTGCTCCATTACGGACAACGATCATGGGTCCAGCTGTCTTTTTCCCAACTAAAAGACTATAAGCATCATCATCCGATACTGCAATCGTTGCCGCTGAGCATTCAACCGCTTTTTTCTCAACAGATGTAACTAGATCAATCAAATAATCCTTCTTGGGATGCCATTCTAGTAGAGATTTTTTAAGAATTGTTTCATCATTCTGCGAAGAATAGATAAAACGATCACGATAAGTAATCGGCACCGGTGCCATATATGGATGCTCGACAATTATAAATCGTGCAGATACTTTCAAGATATTATAAACAGCTACTAATAAATCATTCTTAGCACAATGCGCGCTAGCAATTATATCATCGCAGGACACATGAAATTGTGCATTTAATTCATCAACTTGCTTACGATGTTCTGGTGATTTAGGGACGCAAATTACATATGTTTTTTCATTATACTTTTCCACAGACAACTTCTCATCGTCTGAGAAGCAAATGAAAACAACAGAGGATATATCATTAACAGCTTGATAGATCCCTCTGGTCCGAGTTGCGCCACCACCGACATTTAAAAATGAATTATAGTCATTAAGAACTAATGTGTAATTACTTGATTGTTTCTCAAGCTTATCTAGCTCAGGCAGGATATTTGCAACGATAACGTCCCACGTATAATTTTCGCTAGCAAATAATTTCCCTGCAAGACCTATTTCAACTGTGTTTGCAAAATCACTATCTGAAAGATGTTGCTTCAAAAGATCAGGGAAATCTTCCAACGCCCCTTCAATCACATTCTTACCAGACTCCGTATTAAATCCGCGCATGCCAAAAGGAGTAGACAAGATAGGTAAAGCATAGGCGAAGTAGTCTAGTGCTTTAATATTAGAACCGCTACCTGACTCCATGGGATTCAATGCAATGCTCGCGTTTTCAAATAACCGAACTTTCTCTTCGTCAGTAACGCGGCCATGTCTAACAACATTTTTTACGTACTCACCTACTGGTAAACAATTACCAATAATATCGAATATAATATTAGGACATTTAGGAGCGATTTCTTTAGCAATATAGATTGCAGCGTTTACATTCGGTAAATGGGCGCTACCAACAAAAACGGCTGAATGCTTAACTTTTGTTGTTCTCTGGGGTATTACTCGATGGTTATCGACCATACCATTCGGAGAATAAAACATTACAGATTCTTTTTGAGGCGCGATCTTTTTAAATGATTCATAATCACTTTCACCGCAATAAAGTATCAGGTCAGCGTTATTCAGTAATTTTTTTTCAGCTTTAGAAACCAGGTCAACTATAGGTTGCGATTTTTCTGATGGATGAAGAGTCTGATATAATTCAGTCTCGCAATTATGCGAATTATAAATTCTTGGCTTACAATCTATACCCAGAAAAATGTCAAAATCAACGGTGAATGGGAAATCATGAATTATTATATCGGCAGATTCATATTCACTAAGATATGCTGCCAACATAGTTGTTGGATACTGTGCACTAGCGGCAATAGCAGGAGCAGACAGATCACCGTGGCCATCCGAAGTATAGCTTTCTAAATTTTGCCAGCATTGATCAAAATATTTATCCTTCGGGATTCGTCGCTCAACAAATGTCGCCGTATGATATATTTTTTCTTCTTTGACTCCCGGATGAGTAGAGGTTAGCAATGTTACATGATGATACTTGCTCAATGCTTTATAAAAATTATAAAGTTTGGACTCACCACCATTAGAGATCGGAACGAATGCCGGGAAGAAGTTAAGCGCAAGTATTTTTTTCATTATTTCCACAGCCATTGATTAGTAGAACCATGATTCAAGTACTGATTTCTTATCTTCATGGATACCTTTTTTCTTAATAGATAAAGAACCTTCTCGCTCTATTATTTTACAGTTATCTTCAGATACGGAACCATTTACAAATAAATCTAATGAGGAAGCATTATTGTAGCTTTCTTGCATCCCTCTTTTGATTCTACTTTTTAATTTTGGATAGCGATTTAAAAAACGCACAACGCGTTGCTTCAGCAGTGGACGATTTTCGAAAAAGACTCTCGCAGCAGAAATTATGCTTTTACTTATCTTTTGCAACATGATTTTCTCCTGAAATCACCCACGGAACCGTAACAATTTTCTTACTAATTTTGATAGCAGCCTCACAGGATAAGTTATTTTCCAGGAGGTACTAGCATAGACTAAATTAAGCTCGTTCCGTAATTGGTTTTCAATATGATTCTTATCTATTATTCCAGCGATACTATTATTAGTATCATCAATTTTCTCACAAAGATTATCGATTTTAGCTGAAAGTTTCACATCCAGTTCATGATTATGAATAGACGAGTTAGTGTCACAAGTATCAATTCTATTCTGGATAAGCTTAATTTGCCAATTCATATGGTTTAGTGCTGATGACATATAGCTTTCCAGAATGGCTGAGACAGGGATATCTTCATTGGCCTCATTCTGATCAAGGAAGGCTGCATATATATTCTTAAAATTCCATTGATGACTCGGCAGAAGCCACACCTTTGCGATCCATTTTTTATATTTTTCTGGGAAATCATGAGGAGATATAAACTGTGGCCGCTGACTCCCTTGTTCCCGAATGCGATGATGTGCTATTTCTTTAATAAGAGCAAAGAATGACAGTATTTGTCCATAGAGATCATCACCATCAGAAATTCGATTAGAGATAGCACCATAATCGATTACATGAACCTTCCCATCATCTCCCAATAAAATATTCCAGGGGCGAAGATCATTATGATATAAACCATTTTCCTCAAGAAGACTTATCTGTTCAAGAATATCTGTAACAATCTTCTCATCATCGTATTCATCACCTGCCATAATAATATCTAATAACAGACGACCTGGTGTTAAAGTTCTAACTATCCATGACTCACTCTCATTGCTACCATAGCAGAGCAAATCTGAAGAACGAAACCCTTCAATTTTTCTTTCCAGGAAAACTGACTCATTCTTTAACTCATTAAAATTACAATTAGTAGCGTCTTTTAGGAAAATCTTGATAATTTTGTTATCTGAGAAATAGTAACGCCGTTTGTCCCCGTGATAATAATTATCCAACTGGTGTGATCTACGCATTGCGTGCTCAATAACGCCGTAGTTTCCACCAACGCTCCAGTATTTATTACTGGCGAAATATAAAGGGCGCTCTACTACCGATAAATGTGTACCATGCATCGATAAATTATGGTTAAAGGTGTAACTCTCAATCAGTTGACGAGGTTCTTCTGGTTGAGCGTCTGCCCAATACAATGGTTCGGTATTTAATGCAAACTCGAAAATGCCAGTTTCAACCTTACTGGACAACTCTTCAAAAAGTCCAAAAACATAATCAGCTCCATGTTCATAGACTAAATGATGGAATACGCTTAACCCGAGAACAAGATCGTATTCTTGCTCTTTAACTCTTTCCCGGATAATTGTTTCGATGCTACCTAGCAAAAACTCAATATTAAGACCACTGTTCTCATCTGCTAATTTATTGCAGACATTAATATTTGGTTGGCTGTAATCTACAGCTGTAACACTAGCTCCTCGAGCAGCTAAGTTCAGACTAAAGAATCCTTGCGCACAGCCTAAATCGAGTACTTTTAAAGGGCGTCCTTTATCCTTGGAAATATAGTCATAAAATGATGTTATAGTTTCTAATCTATCGAAGCAGGCATGAGTTCGAGATGCTTGTGCATTAAATTCAGGATGCTTAAAAATTGGCTGATAAACCTCTGGTAATTGCTCTACCAGTTCTGAAATTGATTGTTCTTTATATGTCATTAAATAAATTCCTCGATTTGTTCAAAATCAGCCTGCATATCAACCAATCCCCACATATGGACATGGTTTGTAACTTTTAATAATATTGAATCGTATCTTCTATCGATAGGATCCGTTGTTTTTGTCGGATCCCCAGACGAAAGTCCTAACGAGAGTAGGTAGGCACCTTCATTTAAGCATAAGTTCATACTGAATTTATAAACTACAATATGACCAGACTTCCCAGTAGGTAATATTTTCCCTTTTGTGGAAAGATATGAATTACTTCCATAGATAAATACACCTTCAAGACTTTTGAGTAAAATCCCCGGAGTAACATGCTCAAAATCGTCTTCAAAAAGTACTTTCACATAAACATCTAATTTATCATTAGTATTGATTACAGTTGGATATTCTACACCACCGCTTACCGTCAGGTAATCGATGATTTTTGCACCACCTTGTCCCCAGCGATGCTCCTCTTTCAGGTATCCAGGGCGTGTATGATAGAGATCTTCTGAATCTTGATTGATTTTAATTACATTGCTTACGTTATCTTTATTATTTGCAATATTCTCTTTCTTTTTACCAAACAAGTCATCCATATATAGATTAACGACTTCTCTGGAAGGACCATCAGCATAAACTTTGCCTGCTTTTAAAAAGATAGCTCTGTCACATTGCTTGGAGATGTCCATTACAGCATGGGAAACAAGTAACAGAGTCATACCCTGTTTTTTGTACTCCGCAATCCTCGAATAACATTTCGCCTGAAAATACACATCGCCCACTGATAAAGCTTCATCGACAATAAGTATATCCGGTTTTGTCGCTGTGGCTACCGAGAATGCAAGACGGGCTTGCATCCCAGAAGAATACATTCTTAATGGTTGATCAATATATTCTCCGATCTCTGCAAATGCTTCAATCTCAGGAAATAAACTATCAATTTCTTCAGTGGAATAGCCCAGCAGTTGACCAGCCATATACACATTCTGGCGACCTGAAAAATCTGGGTGGAACCCAATACCTAGCTCTAGTAGTGCTGCTATGCGTCCATTTACTTTTATTTCACCACTGCTAGGTTGCGTAGTGCCAGTGATTAACTTTAGTAATGTACTTTTACCTGCGCCATTTACGCCAATGATTCCTACTGACTCGCCGGCTTCGATTGTAAAGTTAATATCATTAAGGACAGACTTGGTTTTGTGCCTCTTTTTCTTGGTAAACCCACACCACTCAATTAATCGCCCCCATTTATTTGGGTAACTTTTGTATTCTTTATATAATTGTTTAACAGTAATGCTACCCATTATAATTCATCCACCATTTCACCAATATGTTTTCTAAACAAATGCAAACCGATGAAACAAAGTATGATACCAAGACTAAGTGGGTAGATTAATCCAAACCAACTTGGGAAAACGCCACTCACCAAAATCTTTTGACATGCATCAATCACACTGGCCATAGGATTTATTTTCATTAGAGGATGAATACTTGCAGGCAAAATTGTTGCTGGATATATAATTGGCGTCAGCCAAAACCAGAACTGCAAAACAATGCCAAAAAACTGCCCTACATCGCGAAAAAATACATTTAAAACACCAGTAATAATACCTATTCCCATAGCAAGTATTATCATAACAATTAGTACTGGGATAAGAGAGAAATAGGCAAGACCAGGAAAGTCATTAGTTACAATTAAAAATATCGTAAATAAAGAAAATATGATAAAAAAATTGACTAATGCACTACCAATTACAGTAACAGGTAAACATAATTTGGGGAAATTAATTTTCTTTATAAGATTGGCGTTATCCAAAAACATATTTTGAGATCTAAGAACAAGATCTGAGAACAATCCCCATGTCAAAATGCCTGCACATATATAAATACTATAAGCATATTGTGAATCAACGCCGGGTAATTTTGCCCGCATGACTTGAGAAAATATAACTGTATACACCACTATCATTGATAGTGGATTTAATACACTCCAGGTTACCCCAAGCAAGGAGTTTCTATACTTTGACTGGAATTCTCTTTTAATGTTACCGAGAATAAAACCCCGATATTCCCATATCAACTCTATAACCTTCACTGTTTCACCTTTACTTGATGAAGACTTCTAAATCAGAAACTTTTAGTTTAACTTTTTCAGTATTAGATTTTGTTTCAACATTCAAACGCAATAATGGTTCAGTATTTGACGTACGGATATTAAATCGCCAGTCAGAAAACTCCATACTCAACCCATCGACTTTATCGATTTGCTCCGCCATCAGCGCGTATTGCTGCTCTATTGCCTCAATCATTACACTTGCATTGTTGACCTTATAGTTAATTTCACCGCTACAAGGATATGCATTCATACGCTCGCTCACTAGCGTCTCAAGCGATAAGTTGCTTTTAGCAATCAACTCTGCCACCAGAAGCCACGGAATCATCCCACTATCGCAATATGCAAAATCACGGAAGTAGTGATGAGCACTCATCTCTCCGCCGTAGATCGCATCTTCCTTACGCATACGCTCTTTGATGAAGGCGTGGCCCGTTTTAGACATCACAGGAATGCCGCCAGCTTTAGTCACAATATCGATGGTATTCCAGGTCAGTCGCGGGTCATGGATGATCTTCGCGCCTGGTTCTTTTTGTAAGAACGCTTCGGCTAACAGACCTACAATGTAATAACCTTCGATAAACTGCCCTTCCCCATCAAACAGGAAGCAACGGTCAAAATCGCCGTCAAATGCGATCCCTAAATCTGCGCCATGTTCTTTAACAGCATCGGCAGTATCTTTGCGACATTCTGGTAACAGAGGATTAGGGATCCCATTAGGGAAAGTGCCATCCGGCTGGTGATGAACTTTAATAAATGAAACGGGGACACTAGCAGCAACGAAACGTTTTTCAATCGCATCAATGACGTGGCCAGCGGCACCATTGCCAGAGTTAACCACAAGCTTCATTGGACGAGTGAAGTTCGCGAAATCAATGTAGCCCATTAAGTGATCGACATAAGCACCAAGGATAGAAATCTTCTTGTAGCTTCCGCGCTGTTGGGCATCAACAGGCGCGAAATTATTTTCTTCGGCTAAACGCTGCACATCGCGTAGTCCTGTGTCACCACTGATAGGTTTCGCATTTTCGCGAACCAGTTTCATTCCGTTATAATCCATCGGATTATGACTGGCGGTAACTTCGATGCCGCCATCTACACCAAGATGGAAGGTTGCAAAATAGATCTCTTCTGTCCCGCTTAAACCAATATCTAGGATATCGGTACCCGCATCCATTAGGCCATTCGCTAATGCCAGTTTCAGGCTCTCGCTGGTTAAGCGTACGTCACCGCCCACCACGATTGTTTTAGGCTTGAGGAATTCACCGTATGCGCGACCAATGCGATACGCAATATCTTCATTTAATTCTTCGCCTAATTTTCCACGAATATCATAGGCTTTAAAACAAGTCAGCTTAGACATAGATCTTTATACCTTCAAAATTAGCAACGACCATACTGGTCTTTAATACGAATAATGTCATCATCCCCTAAATAGGAGCCGGATTGGATCTCAAGCAGTTCCAATGGAATCTTGCCTGGGTTTTCCAGTCGATGTTGTGCTCCAATGGGAATAAAGGTTGATTGGTTTTCAGTCAGCAGGAATTTTTGATCTTTAATCGTTACTTCACCCGTGCCGGAAAGCACAACCCAGTGTTCGGTCCGGTGATGATGCATCTGCATCGAAAATGCTGCACCCGGTTTAACGGTGATCCGATTTACATTAAAACGCTCGGTCTGTACCACCACATCGCATCGCCCCCACGGACGGTATATTTCCCGGTGACGCTTATATTCACTGCGATGATTAGCTTTAAGATACTCAACAACTTTCTTAACATCCTGCACCTGATCTTTATCAACGACCAGTACGGCATCTTTTGTATTAATGATCACCAGATTATCGACACCGATAGCGGCAACCAATTTTTCATCAGTGTTGATATAGCAGTTATTTGCGTTGTGCATGAAGGTATCACCCGTCAGGACATTACCTTTTTTATCTTTAGGGCTCACTTCCCATAGTGCCGACCAGGAACCCACGTCACTCCAGTCTGCATCAAGCCCAACGACGACAGCGTCTGTCGTTTTCTCCATGACCGCGTAGTCAACAGACTCATCCGGACAAGCGATAAACAGATCGCGATCAATCTTGATAAACTCATCGCTATCTTTGCAACCGCGGATTGCCGCCTTGCAGGACTCAAGAATATCGGGTCTGAATTTTTCCAGTTCTTCAAGATATTTCTTGGCCCGGAACATGAACATTCCGCTGTTCCAGTAATATTCACCAGACGCTAAATAACTTTCCGCGGTTTCTTTGTTCGGTTTCTCCACGAAACGGCTAACCTGGTAAGCGATATTCTCACCAAGAACTTCTTCCTTACCGCGGTGAATATAGCCATAACCTGTTTCTGCACCGGTTGGTACAATCCCAAATGTGACAAGGCGCCCCTGCATGGCAAATTTAAATGCTGACTTTACCGCCTGGTGAAATGCCGGTTTATTGTTAATGATGTGATCTGCGGCTAATACCAGAAGAATTGGGTCATCGCCATTCTCTATTGCACTTAATGCTGCCAGCGCTATTGCTGGCGCAGTATTGCGGCCAACGGGTTCAAGAATGATATTATGCGAGAGCTTGTTAATTTGTCTTAGTTGCTCAGCAACAAGAAATCTGTGTTCCTGATTGCAAATGACTACCGGTTCCCGTGCATCGACATCATCCAGACGGAGCACTGTTTCTTGCAGCATTGAACGCTGTCCATACAAACGAAGAAACTGTTTTGGGTAGAGCTCGCGCGACATCGGCCATAAACGACTACCGGTACCACCGGCCATTATCACAGGAAGTAACATCTTGGGTCCTTAAATATCAATGCGTTATACTAAACCAACGAAAAAGTTTCATCGTCGCTCAATGACAAATGGGCACGCTACCGCACTGGCTCTACAGCTACCAGGGCACTGCTCATTTTATGTTGGGCAAACAAATTGCTGATAACCCTCAACGAATAAGGGATATCTCAACCGAATATTCTCTTATTTATTCACTGTGTAGACAAGAAAAATGTCCTACGGCGGACCGGTAATTTCTTACCGATCTACCTTTTTTAGTATTTGAAATTTATAAAAAAACATTTATAGCAGCATTCTGCGGGTATCAGACAAATCATGACTCTTTACATATACTGCTACGATACTCGGTTCAAATCGCAGGCAACGAGGGTAGCAATGGCACTAGCTCAGCAGTTTTAAAATTTGATCCCTGAACTTCGGCCCTTCTTTCAGGTTGCGCAGTCCGTACTTCACAAATGCCTGCATGTAGCCCATTTTCTTACCACAATCGTAGCTATCGCCGGTCATCAACATGGCATCAACAGACTGTTTTTTCGCCAGTTCAGCGATAGCATCCGTAAGCTGAATACGCCCCCACGCACCAGGCTGCGTACGCTCAATTTCCGCCCAAATATCAGCAGAAAGCACATAGCGCCCTACGGCCATCAGGTCCGAATCAAGGGTTTGCGGCTGGTCGGGTTTTTCAATGAATTCAACGATGCGGCTGACCTTACCTTCGTTGTCTAAAGGCTCTTTGGTCTGAATAACGGAATACTCGGAAAGATCGCCAGCCATACGTTTTGCCAGCACCTGACTACGCCCGGTCTCATTAAAGCGGGCCACCATTGCGGCCAGGTTGTAGCGCAGCGGATCCGCACTCGCCGTATCCAGAACGACGTCAGGTAACACCACCACAAAAGGGTTGTCCCCTATTATCGGGCGTGCACAAAGAATAGAGTGGCCCAGGCCGAGTAATTGTGCCTGACGGACGTTCATGATAGTCACACCGGGAGGGCAGATGGACTGCACTTCGGCCAGTAACTGGCGTTTAACACGCTGTTCAAGCAGCGATTCAAGTTCATAAGAGGTGTCGAAGTGGTTCTCAACCGCGTTCTTAGACGCATGTGTTACCAGAACGATTTCTTTGATACCTGCAGCTACAATCTCGTCGACAATGTATTGAATCATCGGCTTATCAACGATCGGTAGCATTTCTTTTGGGATGGCCTTTGTGGCAGGCAACATGTGCATCCCGAGGCCCGCTACCGGAATAACTGCTTTCAAATTAATCATTAAGTCATTCACCTATTCAATAGTTGCTGAATTATAGCTTTTTAGCTTGTTTTAGCCAGTATGAATTACATTGCTCAGTTAGGACGCATGTTACGCCGCTTATCGGCAGAATGCAGTAATCATAATCTTAGCCGGGTAGGTTTTTAGCCAGGAATGGTCGTAAAATTACCGGCCCGGTAGTCGAAAATTCACTGCCGTGACATTCACAACCTGGTGGTTTACGTTGTCAATATCAACCGAGCTTTGCCCAGCTTCATTAACTGCATGAATGTTGTTCAGCGAGAGCAAGGTCTCCTGTTTGGCCATAAACTTACCGCGTACATCTTTGCGCAGATCAAAGTGCATTTTCAGCGCTGGCCCGATGGTAGATTGCTGCATCACCTTGATATTTCGCAAGAAAAGATGCTGAGGTTTGTTGTGCAGCTCCAGCGTTGCGCGCTTCATCTCCACGTTGGTAATGGCCACAAATGAAGTTGCATTACCTGAGGAAATCTGAATACCACGTAATTTATAATCGAGATGTGTGTTATCCAGTTGAATATTATTTAACTTAAAGTTTTGTGGGATGGACAAATATCGTCCTTTGATCACACCGTACCCAATCAACATCCCTGCGCTATTTTTCATATTGATATTATCGATAACGAAATTATCACATCCATAAATAGCGACTGTAGCATTGTCGATACCCGCTTTCTTGCTGAAATTCGGGGTGATATTTCGCGCGGTAATATTACGAATGATAAAATGTTTGCCGTTCTCGACATGGACTAACTGCCGACAATCCGAGCCCGTTATATTGGCTACCACAAATCTTTTCACCGCCAGTTCGTCTGGATAGGTGTTGTCGTACGTACTACCTGCCAGCCCAATACCGATACCCCAGTTAACATTTCCGTTCGTACAATTGATGCGTTCTATAACATGGTCTGAAATCACGATGTCACTGTCGTTTATCGCGACATTCCACTCGATGGCGTCACCCTGTAAATCACTAAAGCGGCTGTTGGTTATCCGTACCCCATCCATCTGGTTATGAAACCCCTGTCGCAGGATCCCGTAATTCGCATCAGTGACGGTAATGTCGTCAATGGTGAGGTTACGCATCGCTCGCGGCGTTTTCCCCCCGATATAAATTTGTGCCACAGGGGCGAAACCGCTCATGGCTATGCCTTTTATCACACAGTCGGATCCCCGAACATCAAGGGTAATATTTCGCAAGCGCCCCCCCAGCTCCCCTGTCACGCGACAGCCATCCTGCAGAATAAAGCGCCCACGACTGCTGCTACTGACCCCGCCTTGCAGATGCAACGTTTTACCAGGCGGGATCCCGATCGCGGTATTGATATTCCTGCACTCCAGACCAGCAGGCACGACAACGGTTTGCGCCTCTGAAAACGCCTGCCTGAAGGAAGCCACCCAATCCTGTGGATTGTAATCCTGAATGTTGACGCTGCCCGGTGATTCAAGCGCCCGGGCAACGGGAGAATGCAGTACGACAAGCGCAGAGCCTGCCGTCAGAAAAGTACGTCGCGAGAGTTTTTTCTCTGGCATACAACCTCGATTTACATCGTTTGCAGCAGACTGGCTAGCTGTTTGTTGATCGCAAGCTGGTTAAATTCAGCGGCTATTTTTTCGCGGGCGCACGCCACCACCGGCTTCACTTGCTCACTGTCTAGCACGCTGACCGTCGCTAATCGCTCCGCCAGGGCCTGAGCATCATTCTCTGGTGCCAGCCAACCGGAGCTTCCAGATTCCACCAGCTCAGGGATCCCACTGTGCACAGTAGAGACGACCGGTATCCCTACGGCCATGGCCTCCATCAACGCCACCGGGATCCCTTCCATGTCACCATCAATTCCCGTGACGGAGGGCAACAGGAAGACATCCGCCTGCTCAAGCATCTCTTTGACCTGATGGCTGGGTTTAAATCCTGACATTTCAATCACGTCATCCAGTTGATATTGCTCGATAAGCGTACGTAATCGACGCTCCCAAGGGCCAATTCCCAGAATGCGATAACGAAATGAGATACCCCGCTCTTTCAACTGGCGGCACGCTTCGATAGCGACATGCAGCCCTTTTTTCTCGGTTAACCGTGCAACGGAGAGAATTTCTAGCGGCGTGCCCGGCGCTTTCACCTCACGGGGTGTAAAACGCGTCATATCAATCCCCATACGCGATACCGCTATTTTATGCGGTGGGCATCCCATATTCCGCAAACGTCCGGCCCAGAGATTGCTGATGGGCAACATCAAATCACCGCGCTGAAACAGCTTCTGATATTCGGGGGTATAGCGGGAAAGGATGTCCCGATGTGAAACGTCAATACCATGGAAGACAGTGGCTATTTTGCCGCGGAGCACGCCGAGTTCACGTAGTTTGGCCGCCGTTACGCCAGCGGGTCCAAAGTGCGCAATAAAGACATCGGCCTGGAATGCTCGTGGGGTTAGCGCACAGATGGACGCTAAAATCAGATTACGCGCCTCATCGCCATAGCGTGGAACATTGAGCGCTTTCCAGGTCGCTGTCCGGGTGATGCCTTGTAAAATCGTCGTAGTGCGATATTTCAGCTTTGCCAACCTGCCAGCCGGTTCTTTCAATAACCATCGTGTTTTTTCGCCCAGGCGGTAGTCCATATAGGATGCATGGGTGTTATCAAGATCGCCCTGATATAACGCGATAATTTCAACATCATGCCCCATATCGATAAACGCGGTGATCTGATTCAGCACAAAGGTTTCAGAGGACAGCGGAAATTTAAGCAGGAAAAAGCTGACTTTCATTTCCCCTCCTGAATACGCGTTAATACCGATTGCACCATACGCCTACCGTGTTCACGTTCACGCTTAACCGCCTCCGCCACCCTGACGTTAAGTTCAGCGAGCCGTCCCAGGTTATCGGCAACCTTGCCTTCAAGACTACCATCCAGCAGATGGCGGATATCAACCGCCATTTCCGCTAACCCCAGTTGCTGCATAATTCCCGCCGATTTGTGCTCATAATTAATGGCTATCGCCGGCGTCATAAAGTTCATCGAGATAATGGCAGAGTGCAGGCGTGTGCCCACCGTCAGGTCACATGCGCCTAATATTTTTCCCATTTCGAGATCGTTTAGTTCATCCATGACCACGTGATAACGGGCCGGATCGTTAACGTACTGACGCAGGTTCAGTGCAACCATGCGATCATCTTTGTTGTAACTATCAATACCGGTACAGGTTGAGAGCGCCATCACCTGGTAACCTTCATCAAGGATCCGATTAACCACGCCGGCAAAGGCTTGCTCATAGGCCTGTTGTGTGGTTCCAAGACGCTTATCAAACGGCGCCAGTTCACGTAATGTAATGGCGACAGTCTTCTGCTTTGCAGCCGTTTGTAGCCAGTGCTGTACGGCATAACCCGGGTCAAAGTCATCGTGATGGTTGTCTACCAGCCAGGCGGTATCCACACCCGACTCGACTTTCTCTGTCGTTATTTCACTGCGTTTCATCAGTTCCAGGCTGACCGATTCGCGTAAAATTAACGCATTGCAGTGCCCAAAAACGTAGTTCGCCAACTGATTGAACTGTGCATCCTGAAATGGCCCTACGCTGTGACCAATCATGTACAGCGGTTTTTTAGCCATAAACGAACACAAGGCATGTTCAAACTGCGTCACGCCATACAGATCGACAAAAAACGATCCGCCGACCTGGATAATGGCGTCATAACGCGACAACAAGCGGACAAAGTCAGTAAACCCCTGAGCGATAGCGATATTGCGCAGATTCCCGGAATCGGTGACGCGCGAGAGCAGCACCTGATGCTGATAGCGACGACGCAGCACTTTCTTTACGCGGCCCATGACGCCTGCAGCATTGTTATGCTGCTTCATCTGTGAATACAGTGGATCGCCCATCACCGGTCGATTTAGTAACCAGGAGGAACTCACCGGGTAGCGGCTCATCACATCCACTTCAGTCTCTGGCTGGAGCGTATGAATGGCATCCAGCAAACCGCGCAAAATGGCGCTGTCCCCGCGATTACCGCAGGTGTGGTTGCCCAGAATCAGTAATTTCATCATGACCTCTTAAAATCAGTGCGGATGACGGTTTTCCCGTCTCCGGACGACAACAAACGCAATTCACCCTGCGCGGAACAAGGCTTTCATTTTTTCACCACGGCAGAACTGGCGTTTGATTTCCACCACCAGCGGATGACGCGACAGCACAATCATCACGACAAACACCAGCGCGCCAGCGGTTATCTGTAGGCTCAGCAACGCACTTAACGGCAATTTATTTTGCAATGTCATTCCCAGCGCGTAGCTCACCACCAGCGTGGGTAAAGAGAGATAGAACGGTAGCCACAGGCTGAGCATGTACTGCCGATAGCTCGGTCCCAGTACCGGTTTGATCATCACGAAATAGCTCAGGATGGTGTTTATGACCTGTACCAGTAAAAAGCCCAGCGTGACGCCAATCACACCCGCCATATTTCCGCCAACCAGGATGGCGGGGATAAACAAAAAGGTTTTGAAAATATTGAATTTGAAGCTGATATCAACCCGTGCTTTGGCCATCAGCAGTGAGCCTATCGGATTACCGACTGAGCGCAGCAGACCCACAATGCACAGCAGTTGCAGCACCGGAACAATACTGTTCCACTTTTCGCCAAACACCAGCGGTACGACGTTATTTGATACCACCATCAGTCCCAGTAGGGCCGGGAAATTGATAATGCCGACAACAGATAACAGCTTGTAAAAATTGACCCGTAGTTTTTCGGTATCGTCCTGAATTTTGGCAAACGCAGGAAACAGTACTCGGGTAATTATCGGATTCAGTTTGATTGGCGGTACAACTGCCACGTTCCAGGCAAGATTGAAGCCTCCTGCCACGCCAGCACCCAGGGTTCTGGCCAGCACCAGCGTCGAAAGGTTGGTATTCACATAATTGATAATGCTGTCCGCCGTCAGCCACGCCCCAAAGCGCAGATTTTGCGACACGGATGAAAGTGAAAAACATAGCCCTGGTCGATATATTTTGCGACCAAAATAGCCAAACAGCAGTGTACGTAGCGTACTATTCACCAGATACCCAACAATGGCAGTCATAGCGATCGGCCAAAAATGCGCGCTAACCACGGTAAAAGTAAAACCGGCCAGTACTGAACTGGTTTCAATCATGCCAATTTTGTTGAAGGCCAGTTCTTTTTGCATCAGCGCACGGAACTGCTGCCCATGCGGGATCACCACAAACGCCAGCGCTAAGGTTTTAATCAGTGGCACCAGCTCAGGGTTATTAAGCGCATCGGCAATGGTTTCGCTGAGCGCAAACATAGCAATACATACGACTATCCCCAGCCCAACGTTTAACCAGTACAAGGTGGTTAGTTCAAGATAACCTATCTCTTTGCGCTGAATAATCGAGTTGGCGATGCCAAAATCAGACAGCGTATCGGCCAGCGCTATAATCACCAGCGACACGGTTAATAACCCGAACTGATGATTATCAATAATCCGTGCCATAACCGTCATCTGAATGAGCCCCAGACCGATGATGATTACCGTAGCAATGACTGACCATTTGGCACCGTTGAGGGTTTTTTCTCGTAAACTCATATTAATATGCCGCTTTATTGACGAAGCCTTTAAACACCGTCAGAAAAACGATTTTAATATCGAACCACACGCTCCATTCGCGAATGTATTCGAGGTCAAACTCTACGCGTTTTTCCATTTTTTCCAGCGTATCGGTTTCACCACGCCAGCCGTTGATTTGCGCCCAGCCGGTAATGCCTGGCTTCACCTTATGGCGCAACATGTACCCTTCTATCAACTGGCGATACTGTTCGTTATGCGCCACCGCATGTGGACGCGGCCCGACAATAGACATCCCGCCTGTCAGCACATTTATAAACTGTGGTAATTCATCCAGAGACGTCCGCCGCAGGAAGTTACCCACGCGGGTCACTCGCGGATCGTTCTGCGTGGCCTGGGTAACCACCGTATCGTTTTCCATTACCTTCATGGAACGAAACTTCCAGACTTTGATCGGTTTCCCGTCCATCCCATAACGGGTCTGACGAAAAATTACCGGCCCCTTTGAGGTCAGCTTCACCATCAGCGCAATGGCGCATAGCACAGGAGAAATAAGCAGCAGGATTAGCGATGCCAGCACAATATCCTCCGCGCGCTTCAGCAGACGATTAATGCCTGAAAGCGGTGTGTCATACAGCGGAACCACAGGAACACCGTTCATTTCTTCAATCCGCGAGTGCAGAATATTGAAGGTAAAGACATCAGGAATCAGGAGCACTGAACAGGTGGTATCAGCCAGTTCGCGTACCAGTTTTTTTACCCGCGCCCCATCGCTCATCGACATAGCGATATAGACGTTATGAATGCGTGAAGCTTTGGCATCATCCACAAGTTGCTGCAGATTTCCCGCCCAATCCCGGGCGTTTTTCCCCGGTATGGGGTCGTGATAAACACCCGCGACCTCAAACCCCAACCACGGCTCATGGCGAAAGCTGTCCAGCAGCACCTGTCCGGCAGGAAGGTCCCCTGCTACCGCTACCCGACGCGTGTTATAACCACGATTTCGCAACCATCCCGCCCCGTAGCGAATAAACGCACGGCACAGCACCAGGCCAATACTTGAAAGCAGATACCATGCCAGCCATAGAGCAAACCGGTTATCAAAATCGTTATTAAAGGTAATCAGACCCGCGCAAAAAATCAGACTCAGCGTCCAGTTTTGCAGCAGCAGCACCAACTCAGTTGAAATTTTTACCCCGCGCCAGGAGCGGTAAAAATCCGTTATCCCGCCCAGCATCTGAAAAACGACCAGCGTGATTAACGCGACCAGCAGGTGCATATACAGGAAAGGCAAACCGCTCAGTTCGCAGACTATCCATAATCCACCAAACATGATGGTGATATCTGAAAAGCGTTGCACCATCGATATTAACGACGCATTGGTTTTGGCTCGTTCGCGCTTTTTTAGATGTGTCATCGTGGTTCCTGTTAGTCACCACTTGCCCTTATCGGGCAAGGGAAATACCAGCATTACTGATTTAGCAATGCCAGGAGAGTGCGCGTTCGCACGTTCAGGCGTACATCACCAACTGACCCGTAACAAATATCACAAGTAGTAACGCGGATTATTTGGCTCATGTTATCTCCTTCTTCAGGCAACAGTTAGCCTGGGCCCGATTGCCTAAATAAATAAGTAACAAAGTCCAGATTCTGTTATTTTTATTTCATAAAAGTTCGCAGAGAGTCAGTTAACAGAAATGAATAATAGATTTCTATATATGCTCATGATGTGTGCCAAATCTTACAATATCATCTTCTTCAAGGTAGACTCCGGAACGAACTTCAATCATCTCCAGCGGAACCTTTCCTGGGTTTTCAAGACAATGAATAGTACCCTGAGGAATATACACTGATTGATTTTCACTTAATAATTGGACCTCATCACAGATCGTGACCTTTGCCGTTCCCGCAACAATAATCCAGTGTTCAGCGCGATGATGGTGCATACGTAATGCAAAGCCCTGCCCGGGTTTCACGGTTATCCTTTTAACCTGATAACGATCACCTTCATCAATAGAATCATATTTTCCCCAGGGTCTAAAAACCTCACGGTGAATATGATGTTCCGAGCGACCATCCGCCTGAATTTGCGCAACGATTTTTTTTACATCTTGTACATCCGTTTTATTTGCGATTAATACTGCATCTTTAGTTTGGACGACAATCAGATCTTTTACGCCGACGGTTGCTACCAATCCCGACTCGGCGTAGACATAACTGTTCTCTGTATTATGGTCAATGACATCGCCATGATAAACATTGCCCTCGTCGTTACGATCGCTGATTTCCCAAAGTGATGACCATGACCCCACATCGCTCCAGCCAACGTTCATCGGCAGGACTACGGCATCCGTGGTTTTCTCCATCACGGCATAGTCGATCGATTCCTCTGGGCAAGCCTGGAAATCGTCCCGACTGACACGGATAAAATCATTGTCCAGTTCAGCGTTATCCATCGCTAACAAGCAGGCCTGTAGAATATCCGGGCGATATTTTTCAAGCTCTTCAAGATAGCGTCGGGCCTGGAATAAAAACATACCGCTATTCCAGTAATATTCACCAGCAGAAATATATTTTTCGGCTGTTTCAAGGTCAGGTTTTTCCACAAAAGCATCAACATTGAAAGCAACAGAATCAACTTGAATCTGGGTACTACTGACTTCACCGCGTCGAATATAACCGTACCCTGTTTCCGGTGCATCCGGGACGATACCAAATGTTACCAGCTTGCCATTTTCGGCTAACGGAATGGCTGAGGTCACTGCATCGTGGAAGAATTTATTTTCTTCGATAATATGATCAGCTGCCAGGACCAGCAACAACGGGTTATGATCGGAATTATTGTTACATGCTGCGATTGCTGCCAGCGCGATTGCTGGTGCGGTATTCCTGGCTTGTGGCTCAAGAATAATATTCCCCGTTAGCTTATCGATTTCTTGCAATTGTTCAGCAACAATAAATCGATGCTTTTCATTACATATTACCAGCGGTGGTGAACAATCCAATCCATCAAGGCGACAAATTGTCGATTGCAACATTGTATTTTTCCCATCCAGACACAAGAACTGCTTTGGATATAATGTTCTGGATAATGGCCACAAACGGCTACCGGACCCACCGGCAATAATTACCGGATGAATGTTATTCTGACTCATAAGTCAACCCTTCAAATGATTAATAAATTGATTTAAGACATTATCTTTTTCAAGTGCAGACTCTGCATAGGAACGTGCAATCATATTGTATTCAGGCATAGTGATTGCATCAGTAATTCCGGCCACAAGCATCTCAACTGATTCTGGCTCAATACAGATCGCAATACCGGGATGTTTCTGACAAAGCTGCCCCAGTTCGGTGTGGATCTCTGCTGTAATCACGGCATTTCCCCCGACCGCCAATATGTTCGTTAACTTAGAAGGAAGGACCGCATCTGCAGCGCCACGTCTTTGGATGACTAAATGGCAATCTGCCAACCTTAATAACGCTGGCAACATTTCGTATGGTTGCAAGGGATAGAACTTAACATTCGTTAGGGCTCGTTCCTTGACCATTTGTTCCATCCTGGATTTCCCCCCTCCCTGACCCACAATAACGTATATCCATGGTTTATCCTGAGTCTGGCTTGCAGCCTCAACGATATTTTCAACGCCTTGTTTCTCACCAATATTTCCGGAATACAGAATAATTTTTTTATCGGTTGGCAAATCAAACTGCTGACGAATTTGCTCTATATCAGCACTATCCACCTTGCTAAATCTTTCCACTTCGGACCAGTTCGGGAAAAAGATAAGCTTTTCTGCAGAAACGCCTTTCTCCTGCGCTTTTTGCATCATAGAGCGGGAGATCGTGGAAACATTATCCACATTCAACAAACTGCTACGCTCAAATGCTTTGGCTACTCGCGCAATCATTGTGGAATTTCCGGTTGCCGCCAATCCCAGCCCCAACATCGCATCAACTTCATAATCCTGAATATGCAGCACGGTGCGAGAGCCAGACAGTTTTGCCAGCAAACGCATCCCTGGTGTACAGAATAGCGTGGGTACCACGCCGATAATGTATTCAGGCTTCCACCGATACTGAGCCAATAGGGGAAAAAGACTGCTCAGGGCAAAACTGCCCAAATGTAACAACCGCTTTAACGTTGAAGGTTGAGTTGGTACATATAATGGACAGCGCCAGACAGTGGTGACACCAACTTCCCGACGATAGCGCCAGGAAGAATAAGGTTCGCCGACTTGCCACTGCGGATAATAAGGAGGTGCCGTGACCACCCGAACCTCATGCCCCTGGCTCGCCATCCACTCCACCATCTCTCCCGTGTATTTACCAATTCCGGTCAATTCGGGAGAGTAATTGATGCCATAAACCAGAATTCTCATATCCCGGGCACCCGATCTTTCGTCGCTGGGTTGAAATATGCCTGCGTATTCTTATGCACATTCCCATCGGCAATCAGCTCATCTGTTTTAGCCCAACGCCAGGTATCATGCTGTTTTGACGGCAACATTGATGTACTGGTATTAATCTTCAGTCGAAAACCCAGCACCACATAATGCGTTGAAAATGAAGAACCAGAAAAATTATCCTCATAAAAGTGCTGCCAGACACCAAAAAACTGACCGTGTGTTATGAGAAACTGCTGACCTAATTCTTCTTCCGTCAAACGCATAAATGCTTGTTCCAGCGATTCATCTTTTAATACTCTGCCGCCGGGCACAAACCAATATCCTTGAGCAGGCCTGTTAGTTCTTTTCCCAACTAAAAACTCCCCAAACTCATTCTCAATGATAAAATCCAGAGAGATCAACGGCGTCGTGCGCACCGCATTAGCGAAGTCTTCATTATTGAGAAACATTACTCACCCCGATACCGCTGCTGATTATCAAGGAACCAGCGATAAGTATTAATCAACCCCTGTTCAAGTCCTATTTCATGATGCCAACCGAGTCTTCTCAGGCGACTGACATCAAGCAGTTTTCGTGGTGTCCCATCAGGTTTAGAAGCATCAAAAATAATATCACCGCGAAAACCAACAACTTTTGCAATGGCGTCGGATAGTTCACGAATAGTGCAATCTTCACCCGTGCCTACATTGACATGAGAAAGCATTGGCTCTGTATTTTCCTGCCAAACTTCATTGTCTAACTCCATCACATGGATGCTTGCTGCCGCCATATCATCGACATGCAAAAATTCACGCATGGGTTTTCCACTGCCCCAAACCTCAACATACTTGTCATCCCGTTGGGTGGCTTCATGAAAACGACGCAATAGCGCAGGGATCACATGGGAATTATCTTTATGGAAATTGTCGTTTGGTCCATACAGGTTCGTCGGCATCACTGAACGGTAATCCCGGCGATGCTGCCGGTTATAGGACTCACACAGTTTTATTCCTGCAATTTTAGCGATGGCATAGGGCTCATTTGTCGGCTCCAGTGATCCCTGCAACAACTCGCTCTCTTTGATTGGTTGCTGCGCAAACTTAGGATAAATACATGATGAGCCTAAAAATAATAACTTCCCGACATTTGAATTATGAGCCGCATGAAGGATATTACTTTCCATCATCATGTTTTCATAAATGAAATCAGATGGATAATTATTATTAGCCATAATCCCGCCAACTTTTGCCGCGGCAAGATAAACCTGGTCAATATTTTCACTGGTAAAAAAATCATTAACCGCCGTTGTGTCTAATAAATTGAGCTGTTCACGGTTACGGATGATTAACTCGACATCTTCACGTTGTGCAAGTTGTCGGTAAATAGCAGAGCCCACCATTCCCCGATGTCCCGCAATATAAACACGTTTCTTCTTCATCATCATTAGCTCTCCAGTGCAATAACAACATCGTAACCATGGGACTTCAGCAGTGAATGTTTCTTCGCTGCTTCCAGATCGTGAGCAACCATTTCAGAAACCATCTGGCGCAATGTGATCTCCGGTTTCCAGCCCAGTTTTTCGTGTGCCTTTGTCGGATCGCCCAACAGCGTTTCAACCTCTGCAGGACGAAAATAGCGCGGGTCGACGGCGATCATCACATCCCCCGGTTTCACCCCTGGCGCATCATGCCCAGTCACCGAAACCACAATGCCTTTTTCATTCACGCCCTCACCTTCAAAGCGCAGCTTAATACCGAGTTGGGCAGCAGCCATTTCCACAAACTGACGGACGGAATACTGCACGCCAGTGGCGATCACGAAATCTTCCGGCTGTTCCTGCTGCAGCATCATCCACTGCATCCTGACGTAGTCTTTGGCATGTCCCCAGTCACGCAACGAATCCATATTGCCGAGGTACAGACAGGACTCCAGCCCCTGGGCGATGTTGGCAATTGCACGGGTAATTTTGCGTGTGACGAAGGTTTCGCCACGACGCGGAGATTCATGGTTAAACAGAATGCCGTTACAGGCATATATGCCATAAGATTCACGGTAATTGACGGTGATCCAGTAGGCATACAGTTTGGCGACAGCATAGGGCGATCGCGGATAGAACGGCGTCGTTTCTTTCTGTGGGATCTCCTGAACCAGACCGTACAGTTCAGAGGTGGAGGCCTGATAGAAACGGGTTTTCTTTTCCAGACCCAGGAAGCGAATCGCTTCCAGCAAACGCAGCGTGCCGATCCCATCAACATCAGCAGTATATTCTGGCGAATCAAACGACACCGCCACGTGGCTCATTGCGCCCAGGTTATAGACTTCATCCGGCTGAATCTCTTGCAAAATGCGGGTCAGATTAGAGGAGTCCGTCAAATCACCATAATGCAGATGGAATTTGGGATTACCCGCATGTGGATCCTGGTAAATATGGTCTACCCGTTCGGTATTAAATGACGAGGCCCGGCGCTTAATACCATGAACTTCATAACCTTTTTCCAGCAGAAACTCTGCCAGGTAAGAACCATCCTGCCCGGTTACGCCAGTAATGAGAGCGACTTTTGACATGTTATTACCTCTTAAAATTTCCCTTCAGGGAGTAACGTTCTCGACGCGTTTACGCATAACTACTGCGGGGTTACCCCGACATATGGCATTGGCCGGCAACGATTTAAAAACGCTGCTACGTGCACCCACGACGGTGCCGTCGCCTATCGTCACGCCAGGCGCGACAAAAACATCTGTCGCCAGCCAGCATTTCTCGCCAATCACAATTGGCGTGGCACTAATATCAAAGTGTTGGCTGGCATAATCATGACTTCCGGTGCATAAATAGCTTTTCTGCGAAATAACCGTATGAGCCCCAATCGTAATATTACCCAGCGTATATAAAACCACGTCATCCCCTACCCAGGCGTAATCACCCAGTGTTAATTTCCACGGATAAGTAATTTTTACTGAAGGCCGAATAACTACGTTTTTTCCTATTTTTGCGCCAAATATCCTTAATAAAAAAACACGCCAGCGGTACATCACCTGTGGTGACCAGTGAAATAATGTTGCTTGTACCGCCCACCATAATTGCACTTTAATTGCACCACCGCCGCGAAAACCTTTCGGCACCGCGAAGCCGTTTAAATCCTGCATAGTGTGACCTTACGTTTTACCATATAAGTGTTTTGTCTTACCGGTTGTACGCAGACGTATGTATTCAGAAAATTCAGCCCAAAAACCGGGCATGCGCAATATTTGACGTTGGACTCTTTTGGCATCCCGACACAATTCCAGATTATTCGTAGTCGATACGCCGCCCATGGAAAACTCCGACACTAAACCAGTCAGTTTTTTAAACGCGAACCCGGACTTGTATAATTTTGCTGCCAGCGCATAATCCGATGATATTTTATATTGCAAATCATAATGCCAGGTTTGCAGCCCCGTCAGCGGAAAAAATATTGCCTGATGACTGGCTGGCAAACTGTGGTAGATATACCAACCCGGTTTAGCCCGGCGCGTCATTTTTTTACCATTACCAAAATCCAGCAAAGCATCGCCAATCACCATCGCTTTATCACTCTGCGTTTTTAACTGGCGGATAAAATGTGCAGAATCGGCATGCAGAATATCTCCAGAGTTGAGAAAGAGTGCAAAGCGCCCGCGCGCCATAGCGATACCTTTGTTCATTGCATCGTAGAGACCGTTATCAGGCTCGCTGACAAAACGTAACTGGTGCTCTCCATTGAGATTTTCCAGGAATGCCGGTGTACCGTCTGTTGACCCCCCATCGATAACAATCCACTCAAAGCGGATATCGCTCGCCTGCGCAAGATGCGCCAGTGACGCATGGGTTTTGACGATCCCGTCCAGATTGCGAAAAGCGACGGTGATAATACTCAGCAGCATGTAAATTACCTCGCGATATTCAGCGCCTTGCGCAAAATAAACGGACATACAATTAAAAATGCATATTCCGGACTAAATACTGAACCGGTGAAAAACAACGACAACGGTGTAAAAAGATAAAGCTGCACCCGATAATTCTGATTATCACCAAACGCATTCATCATCATTTTCGTTACTTTTCCCATGTACCACAGGGATAATATTACGGCGAACCACGAAAAATAGATAATTAACAAATACAAACCATTGTCTATCGTTTTACCTACATCTGCACCGTTAAAGATTCCGAATGATGCAACATATTCATAAAGTGAGCCAAATCTCACTACACCATCGACATTCAGTAATGAATAGCCAACCATGACCAACGGTCCTACTATGCGATAATAAGATGAAGAGCCTTCAGTACCTAAATCACCAAGACGCGTCGTGATGTAGGGGAAGGCAAATATCACGCCCACCATAAACACACTCAGCGAGATAATTGCCAAGGGTAACTTCTTTTTTATCGCATCCTTATTCAGATACTGAAACGCCCACTCCAGCAGGTAAAACAAAATAAATGTCATCACCCCTGAAAACGATCCTGACAATATCACCCCTGCCAGAATCATAGCATCGGTCTTGGGCGTTTTGATACCAAACTGTTTGATGCTGAGCCAAATTGAGATTAACGCCAGAGCGAAAAATGCAGGCTCAAAATAGAGTGCGGTGGTACGCTTCCCACCAAATTTAATAAAGTTCAGCACATAGCTATTGCTGTAAATAAGATATTTCGAAATAGCTTCCATTATACTGCTGCCACCGCTGAGAATGATCTGTGCCATTTCAATGGCAGCCAGACCGACCACTAACCCCACCACCAGCCAGAATAAACGCAAAATTTTAGGATAGTTATGTGGCGAAATGGTTTTAAAGCGAATACTCCACACCATGCCAATAATGATCACGGTATAGATAAACAACATGGCAGATGTTACATACTTGCTGGCATCCAGCGATTGGCCAAACAGGTAGTTAAACACCGCCAGCCCCCCACCCACTCCCAACGCAATCAACAGCTTTTTAATATTGATACGGTCAACAAACAGCAGTAGCAACAGTGGTAAGAAAGTGACAACGGTGACAGGGAAACTTTCACCCAGTTGCGCAAGCTTGACGTTAACCAGCAGATAAAGCAGCGGCAACACCAGATAGCTACAGACCCTGATAGTACGAGACATATTCCTCCAGCATCTGTTGTCCGCTGTATGCTGTCCGGCTCTGCTGGCTAAAGGTAGCCAGCGAGGTGTCAAATACCGCCTGTGCAATTTCTGATTTTTTCAGTTGTACCAGATGCAAAACATCCGCTTCACTGAATGTTTTGCCGCCTGATTTTGCCAGCACTTCCTGTGCCGCCTCACTGTGCGTGGCGATAACCGGTACACCGATAGAAAGCGCTTCGCACAAGATTAGCGGATAGTTATCAACCCGCGAACTGAACACCAGCCCATCCATCTGATTTAGCGCCCCCATCAAGGTTCGTTTGTCACTTTCAAACCCATGGTTGATGACGTTTGCTCCGGCAAACGGGGAAAACTTACCGAAGGTATGCAGCTCTATTTTGTCACCGAGCGCGATAAGCGCCTGGACCAGTTGCTGGCTGGTTTTGCCGTCATAGCGCAAATCATGGGCCACCACGGCAATTTTCGGTCTGCCCAGCGGCTCATGCTGAACCGGCAAGTCAGCAAGAATCGCTTCCGTCGCCACATCGATACCGTTATTGATGATGTGACAACACCCGGCACCGTACAGGCTGTTAAATGCTTCCGCCACATGTTGACTGGGCGAGATAAACTGGCAGCCAAGCGCCAGCATCGTACGAAACATTTGACGTTTCCCGGGCAGTTGCTGATGCGCTTTATCAACGTTAACCGGGGGATAGTTGCTTAACGTTGGACATTTCTGGCAGCCCGTTTTCCAGCCTTCGCAGCCATCGGTAAAGGCGCAGCGTCCGGTAACACTCCAGTGATCGTGCAGCGTCCACACAAAGGTGATATCGGGCTTATGTGCCTTCACCTTTTGGCAAAACGCCACTACCTCTTCGAGGTTCAGCCAGTAACTGTGCAGCACATGGAAATGCAGAACCAGCGGGCCCGCGGTGCGGATGATTGTGCGATACATACTGTCGAGGTTGCCAAACAGATCGCGGTTTGCGAGGCGAAACAGGGCAATATTCGCCGCCGACGTCAAACGCGGCGCATGTTTAATCACGTGCGGATAATTTCCGTGACTGGCGCTTCTCTTGCCTCCTTTGCCATAACCGTATACAAACCGCGACACCCACCCTTTTTCCAGCGCGCGCAGGTGTAAATCCAGCGCGACCCCGGCCGCCCCGCCTTCGGCAAGCCGAACATTAAATTGCAGAATATTCATTGCATTACCTTTGCTCTCACATGTTGACTCAGCATACTTAACGTCCTCGCAGACCGTCAGCCAGGCGTTTGCCGTTACGGATGGAAAGCAACGTCAGCAATGTGCGCCAGTTCATCCGCTTGTTACGGATCTGATAAAGAGTAAACAGCTGATATTTTTTACTCGCCCGGTCAAATTTACCTTTGTGTTTGCGATAGAACTGGAAGTAACCGGAGAACTTATGTGGGGATGAGGTAATACGCATCTCGCCGTGATTCACATGCAGGATCTGCGTCGCCTCTTTTACCTTCCAGGGTTTACCGTAGGCCACGACCATGCGCAGAAAAATGTCGTAATCCTGCGCGGCTTTTAACGTCGTATCAAACAGGCATGCTTTGAAACGCCAGGCCCAGCTAAAGACCTGATTACCAATGATATTGCGTTTATAAAATCGGCGACGTGAGTACATCGATTTTGGATACAGCGGCAGACTGGCTGGCTGTGAATAAACCTCACCTTCACAGACATAATCATCAGCGTATAGAAAAGCATGCGTTACCAGTTGATGACGAGACTGAAGGAATGAGCTCAGGCGATTCGGCGTCCACTCATCGTCATCATCAATCCCCGTAATGTACTGCCCACTGGCCTGCATGATGGCCTGATTGCGTACTGCGCACGCGCCGGAGTTCATCTCGTTATGCGTATAGCTCACGCGTGGATCGTTTAACGCCTCAACAAACTGTTGCAGCTGCTCATACTCGGCAGAGCAATCATCGACAATGATCATTTCCCAGTGACTATAGTCCTGGCGCAGCACCGATTTAATCGCCCGGATAGCCAACTGCTGGCGGTTCCAGGTGGGCATATAAATAGAAATTAGCGGGTTGTCTGTCGTCATTTTTTGTCCCAGATAAAGTTGCCAGATGGCGCTACGCTTATCAGGCCTACATTCGATATGCGTTGCTGTTAGTTATCTATTTCGAATCCGACGTGTATTCGTATTCGTAGTAACCGTAATCCTGATACCCGCTGGCGCGCCGGAAAATGGAGTTGAGGATCACCCCTTTCACCTGAATTCCGTTTTGCCCGAAACGACTCAGACTGGTTTCCACCTCTTTCAGCGTATTGACCGCGTAACGCGCCACCATCAGCGTGGTTCCGACGTGGCGACCAACGATAGCTGCATCGGTCACGGCCAGTATTGGCGGCGTATCGATCAGCACCAGGTCATAGTTCGCACTGGCCCAGGTCATCAACTCGCCAAAGCGCTCGCTCATCAGCAGTTCTGAAGGATTAGGGGGAACCTGCCCGCGAGGGACCAGGTCAAAATGTGCAATTGAAGTTGGTTTTGCGCAGGAGGGAATGTCACCCTTGCCGCTAAGGATCTCAGACAGACCGTTGACGTTATTGGTCCCGAGCAGCTCATGGGTATAGCCTTTACGCATATCACAGTCGATCAGCAGTACGCGCTTGTCGGTCTGACTGATAACCGCAGCCAGGTTGGCACAGACAAATGTTTTGCCGATCGACGGGCTGACCCCGGTAAGCATCAGCACATTATTACGTGATTGCATCATGGCGAAGTGCAGGCTGGTACGCAGGCTTCGCACCGCTTCTATCGCGAGATCGGTCGGATTCCCCACAGCCAGTAACTGACTTTGCTTGTAGCGTTTCACACCTTTGATGGTCTGAACGTTATCACGCGCTTTTTGCCATTCTGACAGGGGAATGCTGGCATACACGCTGATGCCCTGCTCTTCAAGCGCCTGCGGGCTTTCAATACCGCGATTGAACAGCGACCGTAGCAGCACGCCAACCACTGAAAGCATCAAACCAAGTAGGATACTGCCGAGAATAATCAGCGCCGTTTTCGGTTTCAGGACACCAGGCTGGGCAATGGCAGGATCGACAATGCGCACATCGCCAACCGTACTGGCTTCCGTGATCTTCAGCTCCTGCTGTTTATTCAGCAGTTGCATATAGACCTGCTGGCCGGACTCCACGTCACGCGTCAGGCGGACAATTTCCTGCTGCGTTTTCGGCATCGCCGTCACGCGCCCGTTAAGCTTGTTTTTTTCATCTTCCAGCGCCTGGCGTTTTTCCAGCAACGTGCGATACGCCGGGTGCGCTTTGGTGAACAGTTTGGAGATTTCAGCTTCTTTAAAGGTCAGTTCATTTAACTGAGCATCAATATTTACCATCGAGTCCAGCACCGCTTTGGCCTCCAGCGGTAAATCGACGGAGTCTTTATCCTGACGAAATGCATTCAGTTTGTTTTCGGCAACGTCCAGACGGTTGCGCACCTCCGGTAATTGTTTTGCCAGAAATGCCAGGCTTTTAGCGGCCTCTTCAGATTTACGCTCCACGTTCTGTTGCAGATAGTTGCGGGTAATACTGTCAAGGATCTGGCGGATTTGTGCACGATCTTCCCCCGTGAAGGTCAGACTCAACACCCCGGTATCTTTACCTGTTTCCGTCACCATCAGGTTATTTTGCAGATTGTTGATCGTGCCAAGCGTGGAGAACTTACTGACGGTAAATTCGCTACCCGGACTGGCATGAATCGCCTCAACCAGCATCGTTACACCGTCATGGTTCAGTAACTGCCCAACCTGGCCACGAGCGCTAAAGCCGCCGTCACTCACCAGTTGATAACTTTTGTCGTTCAGTACGTTCAACGTGAAGGTCTGTTCATTCATTGACGTTGGCAAGGCGAAAGTCGTTACATTGACCGTTTCATTCTGGCGGCCCATCAGACGGTCCCAGCCGGCACCAAAAAGAGGAAATGAATCTTTAGTGACGGAAATATCCAGATTAAGATCGTCTACCGTTTTGCCCAATACCCGCCGTGACTGAATAAGCTGAATTTCCGCTTCAGAAGCAGGTGGCTTGTTGGATAACGCCGAGCCAATATCCTGAACTAACGAGCTGCCGGTGTTTTGCTCTATTTGTACCAGCGCATCGGCACTGTAGATCGGCGTGGCAAACAGGGTGTAGAGCGCCGCACATAGCGCAAATGCGGCGGTTATGCCCAGTACCCACCAGCGTGCTTCGACTACGGTCCCCACCAGACGTCCGATATCGATTTCATCGTTGCCTGTTGCCGACGTGGCAGACTGTTTTTCTTTTTCTGTCATTGTTTTCCCTGCTCCGCATTCAGTGCCTGGGCCCATTGCTGGGCAGACCGCTCAAGTAGTGCATACACCGCATCAAACGCATCACGGCTTTTACGATACGGGTCAGGTATTTCGCGTTCGCTGTCCCAATGGCCAAACAGCATTACTTTGCCGCGCATCTCCGGCACCATTTCACACAACGCCGTAATATGGCGTTTTTCCATGGTCAGGATCAGGTCATACTCCCGACACATCCGTCCCGAGATTTGCCGTGCACAATGATTTTCCAGCGACAAGTTATGTGCCTGCGCCACACTGATAGCGCACGGATCGGCGCCCTTGCCTACCAGCGCGCCGAGACCAGCGGAAGACACCGTCAACGCCGGATGAAATTGCCTTAACAAGCGCTCTGCCGTCGGAGAACGGCAAATGTTCCCCACACAGACAACTAAGATTTTGTTAAACATGGCGATTACCAGTTGTGAAGGTCGCTGGCCGTATCCGTCATATAACGAACACCGCTAATGGTCGGCAGCAACTGATTGATCAAACGGTTCCAGCGAGCAACCGGCGCGGTCGTGACATACACCACATCGTAAGGCTGGAGTCGGAAAGAGGTCGCCATCACCAACGATGTCGCGTCAGACATATCAAGCTGGTAGATATTGGCTATCTTGCCGTTATGTCCACCCTCGCCTTTTAATGGACGAATAACAAAGATGCCACTGGCATTGGAGGTGGTCAGGTCGATGCCCTCCGCATTACCCAGCGCTTCGGTGAGTGTCATACCGCTGAAGTCCATCTTGAGGGTGCTCTGTTTTTTCACCTCACCCATCACGAACACTTTCAGGTCGTCATTTCGTGGGACAAACAGAATATCGCCAGGATAGAGCAGACGGTTCTGGCTCAGATCGCCATTTTGCATTAGCGCTTGCAGTGAAATGCGTTGCTCCTGCCCTTTGTGAGTCAGCACAACGTTGCGCCAGTCGGCCGCTTCTGTGAGGCCGCCTGCGGCATTAATAGCATCAAGGATAGTAAGAGGTACGTTGGTGATGGCCTGCTGACCGGATTTATTCACCTGCCCGGAGACATATGCCTTTTGCGAGCGGAATGCGGCGATATTAACGTCCACCTGCGGGTCTGCGATGTACTTCGCTAAGCGCCCGGTAATATCACTACGAATTTCTGCCAACGTTTTTCCCACCACGCTAACTTTGCCAATGTAGGGATAAAACATGGTGCCATCAGGTTGCACCCAGTTTCCTGTATCGCTTGAGCTACGATACTGTCCCGCAGGCGTGGTGAGTTCGGGATGATCCCAGACGGTGACATTCAGGACATCGCCGGGTCCGACCCGGTACTGATACCCGGAGATCTCCTGATCCAGCGACATATTAGGTTGAGCAACATTCGGTCGCGGACGCAATTGTTCAACCAGTCGAGGGGTAAGCGGATAAACATTCACCATCCGGTTGATATCAAAATCGGCATCCTGCTGCTTAATCACATCTTTGCCCATGGTAGACATATTGCTGCCCGGAAACACGGTACAACCGTTGATCAATATTACCGACACCAATACTGGCATCAATTTAATTTTGGATTTCATCATTGATTATTTATCACTTTGGCAGAGTCATTATCACGTGCGTTTTAAATAGCGATTACGCCTGTTTGCATTCACCTTGCCGTTAATTGAATAGAAATTTAACTGGCATCAGTCCTAAAAAAAATGAATCCATCTGCAGTCTCTTGACAGAATAATTTAGGTTTATCATCAGGCGACCAGGCACGCTACCGCCCCTGGCTTTATTGGCTACCAATGCACTGATTAATTTATATTTTTACCATCCTCGCTGTTGTCATCATATTCATAGCGCCTGCCCATCAGTAATAGCATGGTGCGATACTGGCAACATATTTCTCTTTTGATTATTACGGGAAGAATTGTTGCAGCTAACCGAATAGCAGGCAAGATAACAAGCCCTGAAATGTAGCCTTTTAAGATTAATATTAAGCATAAGGTATGTATATTTTTAGGATTTTATTGATGTTGACAATGTTAATATATAAATATCCAGCCTGCGATATTTCCTAAATATAACTGCATAAATAAAGCCATTTCTTGCAGTTACCTTCCGACTATTCTCTCGCCTCTGTCCTGATATAAAGGGCAGAGAAATCCCTTCTCGCCATTGCATTTTTCGTCGGTTTTACCCATGATCGAATTGTGACAATTGTCATATAACTATGGGTATAGCATTTACTATGGAATGGATTGCCGATCCGTCAATCTGGGCCGGACTCGTCACGCTAATCGTGATAGAACTCGTTCTTGGCATTGATAATCTTGTTTTTATTGCCATCCTCGCGGAGAAACTCCCGCCATCCCAGCGGGATAAGGCGCGTATTACCGGGCTACTGCTGGCGATGGTTATGCGCCTGCTGCTGCTGGCATCAATATCATGGCTGGTGACGCTGACCACACCTCTGTTCAGCATTCGGGACTTCAGCTTCAGCGCCCGCGACCTGATCATGCTGTTCGGCGGTTTCTTCCTGCTGTTTAAAGCCACTATGGAGCTCAACGAACGGCTGGAAGGGAAAGACAGCGACAATCCCACCCAACGTCGGGGTGCGAAATTTTGGGGCGTGGTCGCGCAAATTGTGGTACTTGATGCCATTTTCTCACTGGACTCGGTGATCACCGCTGTTGGTATGGTTGATCATCTGGCGGTCATGATGGCGGCGGTGATCATTGCCATCAGCCTGATGATGCTGGCCAGTAAATCGTTGACCCGCTTTGTTAACAGCCACCCAACTATTGTTATTCTGTGCCTGAGCTTCCTGTTGATGATTGGTTTCAGCCTGGTCGCGGAAGGCTTTGGTTTTCGCATACCGAAAGGCTATCTGTACGCGGCTATCGGCTTCTCGGTCATGATAGAAGCCCTGAACCAGTTGGCTATTTTTAACCGTCGTCGCTTCCTGTCGGCTAACCACACGTTACGCCAGCGTACCGCCGAGGCGGTGATGCGTCTGATAAGCGGTCAAAAAGAAGATGCCGAGCTGGATGCCGAAACTGCCGCTATGTTGGCGGATCATCATGAAGGCCAGATTTTTGCACCACAAGAACGGCGGATGATTGAGCGCGTACTGAACCTTAATCAGCGAACCGTCAGCAGTATCATGACGTCACGCCATGATATCGAGCATATTGATCTCAATGCTCCGGAAGCAGAAATTCGCACACTACTGGAGAAAAACCAGCATACGCGCCTGGTCGTAACCGGAGAAGATGAACAGGAAGAACTGCTCGGTGTGGTGCATGTAATTGACCTTCTGCAACAGTCGCTGCGTGGCGAACCGCTCGATTTGCGCGTCTTACTTCGCCAGCCGTTGGTATTCCCGGAAACCCTGCCGCTTCTTCCTGCGCTGGAGCAGTTCCGAAACGCCCGGACGCACTTCGCTTTTGTGGCCGATGAGTTTGGTTCGGTGGAAGGAATTGTGACGCTCAGCGACGTGATGGAAACCATCGCGGGTAACTTGCCAAATGAAGTCGAAGAGATCGACGCTCGTCATGATATTCAGAAAAATGCCGATGGGTCGTGGACGGCAAACGGCCATATGCCGCTGGAAGACCTGGTGCAGTATGTCCCGATCCCATTAGATGAGAAACGTGAGTACCACACCATTGCCGGGCTGTTAATGGAGTATCTGCAGCGCATCCCGAAAACCGGAGAGGAAGTACAGGTTGGCGACTATTTGCTGAAAACCTTGCAAGTAGAAAACCATCGAGTGCAGAAAGTCCAGTTGATACCACTGCGCAGTGAAGAAGAGATGGATTACGAGGTATAAGCGACATGCCGGATGGGGCTGAAGCCGCCATCCGGCACCAGGGTTCAAAGTTTATCCAGCAGCTTTTTAACGTCTTTGCCGTTGCGAGAGTCTTTGTTGCGATCGGCCCAGTCGTTCAATCGGCGTTTCGCTTCATCCTGCATATGCTTACGCAAGAGTTGGTCCACCTGCAGGTTATAGTTCAACGACTGCCACTTACCATAGACCCTGAGCGGAACTGGGGTCGCTTTGAGGAAATCGATCAATTTACTTTCCCCATTCCATCCGCCCAGCACGCGCACGTTAAACTGAGTATCACAATTTTGCTCAACCAGATCTAACGTGCCCTTACCCGAAAGCGCCAACATGGCAGACTGCCCTTCCATGTTATCCAGCGTAACCTTGCCGTTATCCAGCGTCAGATCGGTCACAAAGCGATCCAGCCGCGTCGCATTATCCAAATCCTGTTGTGAGCCTGCATTACCGCCGCTACGTTCAACCGCCTGTTGCACCAGTTGCTGGAAGTTCATGCCTTCCATACGCGTGCCGCTCATCTCAACATTGGCCTGTCCTTGCCAGCTGTGGCGAAATGCCTGCGCATCAATGTCAGAGCCCGAAAAATCGCCAGCCAGTGACAGCTTGCCAGTAAGGGCTATCGGATAGTCAAAAGCTTTCAGGATAGTGCCGATTTCTACGCCTTCCAGCCGTGGGTGAAAGACTGCCCGTGGTGAGCCTTTTCTGGCATCCAGCGAACCTGGAAGTGAGATCAATCCACCGTCACTTTTCCCCTGCAACTCATTGATATTCAACAAGCCAGCCTGGTTGACGATTTTTGCAGAAACATGATCAAATGCCATTTTCCGCCAGAGAACTTTATCCGCCTGTAGTGCAATGTTGGCGGAAAATCCTTGCAGCCCCTGATAAGAGACGGCATCAACCTGCGAGGAAATGACTGGTCGCGCCAACGTCGACTGGCTCTGACTCTGCTGTGCCCCGGTATCTGTCGCCGCCAGAGCATCATGCTGTACAATCAGGTTATCCAGATTGAGCTGGCCGAATTTCAGATTGACGTCCCATGCGGGTTTCTCCGCCAGCGTCACCTGAGCTTGCCCGGCGAGTGAACTGTCATTAGCAGTTAAGTTAATCTGCGTAAAGTTGAGCTGTTTTTTCTCTTCCTGCCACCGAGCCTGAAGCTGCCCCTGGCCGCGGATCCCCTGCGGCGGCAAGTCAGCGCCCTGTAACTGCCAGCTCAGTTGCTCAATATTGGCGACTAAATCATGCGGATAGTCAGACGCATCGACAGCGCCGCTGATGGACAACGTCAGGTCGCGCTGGTCACGGTTAACGCGGCCGGTGAAATCGAACGTTCCACGATGCTGGGCATCCTGTTCCATATTCAGGTGAATATCACGAACCGTTATCTGTTCATCGTCTTCATGCTGGAATACCAGAACGCTGTCAGCCACGCGCAGGCGAGCGATATCAAACGACCATCCACGATCCTCTGCCAGATCCGGCAGTGTATTATCTTTTGGCGCAACAGGGGCATCGACTCCGCGCACAGCCTCGGTTTCAGGTATGAGTTGAATCACCGCGCCTTTGAGCATGACTTGCTTTACGCTGAGTTGGTGACTCAACAACGGCCACAAGGCGACGTCCAGACGCATATTGTCGGCACGAACCAGCGGTTCGCTGGCACCTTCGGCCGTTAGCACCATGCGCCCGGAGAGAATGCTCAACTGGGGCCATACGTGCCAGCGCAGAGGACCATCCAACTGCAGTTGATATCCGCTACGCGCCGCAACTTGCTTCACCATGTATGCGCGGAAATCATTCGGATTAACCAACAATACTAACGCAGAGAAACCGGCCACCAGCACGACCAGAATAATCATCAGCGTCGTCAGAAATCGTCTCATGCTATCCCCAATGGACTGAAAACACTCAGTCTTTATCGATCCGGCTGGCTACCGCGCCCTGCTGATCGCGATACTTCGCATCCTGGCGACGGTTGTAAGGTCGCGCTGCCGGACCGGAAAGCGGTTCGAAGCTCAGTGCCCCTATCGGCATACCGGGGCGCAGAGCCAACGGTAATTTTCCTGAGTTGTAAAATTCCAGGACGATGCACCCCGACCAGCCCGGATCAATACGGTGTGCCGTAACATGTACCATCAGGCCCAGACGTGCCAGCGAAGAACGGCCGTCTAACCAGCCAACAAGGTCGGAAGGCAGCGTAACGGATTCGAAAGTTACCGCCAGCGCTAATTCACCCGGATGCAGGAAAAACGCCTCACCGTCTTTGAGGACAATTTCATCACTCATTACGCGGTCAAGCGCAGCACTGACTTCATCCTTCGGTCCGCTCAAATCGATATACGCCGCCGTATGACCGCGGAACGTACGAAATTTGTTACCAAGACGCACATCTACCGTTGCGCCATTGATACGCTCGACAGGAGGACGTGGATTGATCGACAGACGACCTTCATCCAACCAGGCTTCAATATCTCGGTCACATAAACGCATGGCACTTTCTCCTTTCGTGCTTCAAACCCTTAATGCCAGGCGCGTTAAGGGTGAACCAGGTTATCACTGAACGGTACACAATTCGCTGAACTTATTCAAAGAACTGACTGATTTTCGCCTTCAGAATATCGATAGCAATGCGGTTTTTACCCCCGCGAGGCACGATGATATCGGCGTATTGTTTTGAAGGCTCAATAAATTGCAGGAACATCGGACGTACGGTTTTTTGGTACTGCGCCATCACCGAATCCATTGAACGACCACGTTCATTCACATCCCGTTTGATACGGCGCATCAGGCAAATATCCAACGGCGTATCAACAAAAATAGAGAAGTTCATTTCATCACGCAAACGTGCATCCGTCAGCAACAAAATGCCTTCCAGAATAATGACTTTCTTAGGTTCAATATGAATAGTTTCTTGTGTGCGCGTGTGTTCAACATAGCTATAAACGGGCAATTCAATGGCGGAACCACGTTTAAGTGTTTGCAGATGCTGAAACAGCAAACTGTGATCCATCGCGTTCGGATGGTCGTAGTTCGTTTTTACGCGTTCTTCCATCGACAGATGGCTTTGATCCTTGTAATAGCTGTCTTCGGGAATAACGCCAATATGTTCGTCACCGACTTGTTCACGCAATTCGCGATAAAGGGTACTGGCAATAAGACTCTTGCCGGAAGCCGATGCGCCGGCAATGCCGATAATGACGCACTGATGGGACTGATCAGTCATAAATTTAGCGACCTGATTAACCTGGATGTAAGGAAGGGCGGCGTCGAAACGCCAAACGCGGCAATTATAGGGATTTCAGCCGCGCGATGCCAGCCCAGGCTGCACCAATGCTTTCCCTGTCGCAAATTAAAACGGTTAATTTTAAAGCAGGCTCAAATTTTATTCACCCGCCTTAGGAATTAATGGCTTGGGCGTGTTAATTTATGAGCAACTGGCGTATAAATTGTAAATTATTTGTACTAGCATAAACGAAGATTAAACGTGATGCGGCCGGTAACTCTGCTGGCCGACATCGGCTATTTGGGTAAAGTGGTAATGAGTAAACAATTCCAACATGTTTTAGTTACCCTACCCCATCCTCTGCTGCGCCTGGCCAGTTTAGGTCTGGTAGCATTTATCTTTACGCTATTTTCGCTGGAGCTGTCGCGCTTCGGTACCCAACTGGCACCGCTTTGGTTTCCAACCTCAATCATGATGGTGGCGTTTTACCGCCATGCAGGAAAAATGTGGCCCGGGATAGCGCTGGCTTGCTCATTCGGCAGCATCGGCGCGTCTTTGCTGTTTTTTCCTGGAGGCTCGCTTAACTATACTTATACGACCATCAATATTATTGAAGCGGTCGCCGGCGCGATGTTATTGCGCAAACTGCTCCCCTGGTATAACCCCTTACAGAATCTGAATGACTGGGCGCGTTTGGCCTTGGGTAGCGCCGTCATCCCTCCGCTGTTAGGTGGTGTGCTGATGTGGCTACTGCTCCCGGAGGGAACCTCGTTAAATACATTTCTCATTTGGGTGCTTTCCGAATCCATCGGCGCGCTGGCGCTGGTGCCATTAGGTCTGTTATTCAAGCCTCATTATCTGCTGCGCCACCGCGATCCACGTTTACTGCTTGAGACCCTCATCACGCTGCTCGTCACCTTAACGTTCAGCTGGCTTTCCATGATGTACGTGCCGTGGCCGTTTACCTGCGTCATTGTGTTGCTGATGTGGAGCGCCGTCCGTTTGCCGCGTATGGAAGCATTTTTAATCTTTCTCAGCACCGTCCTGATGGTCTCTCTGATGCTGGCGGCCAACCCATCGCTGCTCTACACCCCGAAAGCGAATGTGATGACAAGTATTCCGTGGCTGCCGTTTTTGATGATTCTGTTGCCAGCCAACATGATGACTATGGTGATGTACGCATTTCGGGCCGAGCGAAAACACATCTCGGAAAGCGAATCGCGTTTTCGTAATGCTATGGAATATTCCGCGATTGGCATGGCGCTGGTCGGTACCGAAGGGCAGTGGTTACAGGCAAACAAGGCGTTGTGTCAGTTTCTTGGCTACAGTCAGGAAGAGCTGAGAGCGCTGACCTTCCAGCAGCTCACCTGGCCGGAAGATCTGAATAACGACCTCGAACAACTCGGCATGTTGGTCCGTGGTGAAATCAACAGTTACTCCATGGAAAAGCGCTATTACACGCGCGCGGGCGACGTTGTCTGGGCATTGCTGGCCGTTTCGCTGGTACGCCACAGCGACAACACCCCGCTCTACTTTATTGCACAGGTTGAAGACATAAACGACCTGAAGCACACCGAGTGGATGAATAAGCGGCTGATGGAACGCATTACCCTCGCCAACGAAGCGGGCGGTATCGGTATCTGGGAGTGGGAACTGCAACCCGACGTGATCAGTTGGGATAAGCGCATGTTCGATCTCTATGAAGTCCCGCTACATATCAAACCCAGTTGGCAAGTCTGGTACGAGTGCGTCGTACCGGAAGATCGCGAGCATGCTGAAAATGTGATTCGCGACTCTCTGGCCGCACGAATTCCCTTTAAGCTCGAATTTCGTATTGCAGTACGTGACGGCGTACGCCATATCCGCTCGTTGGCTAACCGGGTACTGAATAAAGACGGAGAAGTTGAACGCTTACTCGGTATCAATTTGGATATGACCGAAGTGAAGCAGCTTAACGAAGCGCTGTACCAGGAAAAAGAGCGCCTGCACATCACGCTGGACTCAATCGGCGAAGCGGTGATTTGCATTGATGTCGACATGAACGTGACCTTCATGAACCCGGTTGCCGAGAAGATGAGCGGCTGGCAGCAGGACGACGCGATAGGTATTCCGTTACTGACAGTGCTGCGAATTACCTTTGGCGATAACGGCCCATTGATGGAAAACATCTACAGTGCCGATATGTCGCGTACTGCCATAGAGCAGGAGGTGGTTCTGCATTGCCGTAACGGCAGCAGTTACGACATTCAGTACAGCATTACGCCACTCAGTACCCTTGACGGTGGTAGCATTGGCTCCGTACTGGTCATTCAGGATGTCACCGAGTCGCGTAAGATGTTACGCCAACTGAGCTACAGCGCGTCGCATGATGACCTCACCCATCTTGCTAACCGGGTCAGCTTCGAGAACCATCTGAAACAATTGCTACAAGCCGTACACAATACGCATCAGCGCCATGTTCTGGTCTTTATCGATCTGGATAGGTTTAAAGCCGTGAACGATAGCGCGGGCCATGCTGCAGGCGATGCCCTGCTGCGCGAACTTGCTTCTCTGATGCTCAGCATGCTGCGTACCAGCGATGTACTGGCTCGTCTCGGTGGCGATGAATTCGGCCTGTTGCTGCCGGATTGCAACATCGAAAGCGCTCGCTTTATCTCAGGCCGTATTATCAGCGCCATCAACGAGTATCAGTTCAGGTGGGAAGGCCGTCTGCACCGCATAGGCGCCAGTGCGGGTATTACGCTGATCGATGAGAAAAATCATGTCGCGACTGAGGTCATGTCTCAGGCAGATATCGCCTGTTATGCCGCCAAAAATAGTGGGCGTGGCCGGGTCTGCGTGTATGAACCCCAGCAAAGTCAGACGCACGCCTCACGGGAACTGCTGTCGTTTGATGAACAGAAGCACATTATTGCGCACAACCCGATGCTCATGATCGCCCGGGGAGTGGCCTCTCCACGCATTCCTGAGACATTCAGCTTCTGGCTACTCTCACTGCGCCTGGGAACAGAGGACGGTGATGTTATCGAAGAGCATATTTTCCGTACCGGACTCGTTGACCCCACGCTTAATCATGCGCTTGACCGCCGGGTTTTTAACGAATTTTTCCAGCATGCAGCGACGGCGATTGCCAGTAAGGGGCTCAGTATTGCCCTGCCCCTTTCTGCCGCCGGACTGTTGAGTACCGAACTTGTGGATGAACTTCTGGCGCAGTTGCAGCATAGTCCGCTACCACCACGCTTATTACACCTGACCGTTCCAGCCGGAGTGATGAAATCGCATCCAGCTCAGAGCCTATCGGCCATTCAGCGACTTCGTCACGCGGGTTGTCGGATTATTTTAAGCCAGGTCGGACGCGACTTAGAGATTGTTGAAAACCTGAAGTTTCACACCGTCGATTACCTGTTACTCGACAGTGAGATCAGCGCCAGTGTTCACGGCAACCTGATGGATGAAATGTGGGTTTCTATTATCCAGGGTCATGCACAGCGACTGGATATCAAAACGATCGCCGGCCCCGTGCAAATGCCGCTTATTATGGACGCACTTTCTGGTATCGGTATTGATATGATCTACGGCGACATCATTGCTGATGCTCAGCCGTTGGATCTGCTACTCAATACCAGTAACTTCGCTATCAACTGACGGCTGCCACCCTTCCGTATACCAGATATGTAATAACGCATAGGAGCGCCACGGCTTCCAGCGCTCGGCATAGAGCCGGATCTGGGCTGGTGTCATGCCCGGAAAGCGTTGTTTGATCAAATAATCGTCAGGAAGAAAAACATCTTTCGCCTGCCAACCGCGTAGCGCGAAATAATTGGCAGTCCAGCGCCCTATACCGGGAAACGTTTGTAAGTGCTTTACGCCTTGCTCAATATCAACTGGTGCAACCGATGCAAGCCTTCCGGTAAGCATTGCTCGTGCCAGATGAATGAGCGCTTCGGCGCGTTTGAGCGGCATCCCTAAGGCTTTCAGATGCAAAGGCTCAGCTGCAGCCAGCGCTTGTGGTGTGGGAAAACAAACATACTCAGGCGCGTCATCAAGCCTGTCACCGTAGGCGCGTACAACTTTCGCGGTCAGTTTTGCCGCCATTGCAACGCTAACTAACTGGCCTAATATCGCCCTCACACCTTGTTCAAAGGCATCGACAGAGCCAGGCAGCCGCAGTCCAGGACGCGCTGCGCCCAGGCTGCCCAGCGCGTTAGCAATATGCTGTGGGCAACAGCGAAGATCGAACAACCGCTCAATTTTGGCGAGGCATTCTGGCGCAACGGGCTGTAACCCCGGACTTAGCCTGACCTGCAGCTGGTGTGTCTTCAGGTCAGGCACTACGCTCACCAGTCCACGATATTCACCGATAACCAGGCTTCTGGTGTAATACAGCTCCCCGACGGTTTCGACGCCATCCACCGCACGGGCGGCAAGAAACCCTAGCATCCAGGACCAGTCATAAGGCGGCTGCCAGCTCAGTGTTAACATTCAGGTGTCCTTTTTAGTTAAACCTACAGCATAAACAGTATTCAATCGATACGCCTTGCTTTCATATTCCAGTTGTCGGGGCGGCGACATTTCGCTAAAGTCACGCCCCTTCTTCACTGGCATGGGGATTTCTACGGTGTTTATTGGTTTTGACTACGGTACGGCAAACTGTTCAGTAGCCGTAATGCGTGACGGGCAGCCACACTTGCTCAAAATGGAAAACAACAGCACGTTACTGCCCTCAATGCTTTGTGCGCCTACGCGCGAAGCGGTGAGCGAATGGTTGTATCGCCATCATGATGTCCCCACGACGGATGCCGAAACACAGGCGCTACTGAGTCGTGCAATGCGTTATAACCGCGATGAAGACATCGATGTTAGCGCCAATAGCGTGCAGTTTGGTCTGGCGTCACTGGCGCAATACATTGACGACCCGGAAGAGGTGTACTTTGTTAAATCGCCAAAATCATTCCTGGGTGCCAGCGGTCTGAAGCCGCAGCAGGTTGCGCTGTTTGAGGATCTGGTCTGCGCGATGATGCTGCATATTCGCAATCAGGCGCAAAACCAGCTGCCGGAAGCGATCACCCAGGCCGTTATCGGTCGCCCGATCAACTTCCAGGGGTTAGGCGGTGATGACGCCAACGCCCAGGCGCAGGGTATTCTGGAACGTGCGGCCAAACGCGCCGGTTTTCAGGATGTCGTCTTCCAGTACGAGCCGGTAGCCGCGGGTCTGGATTTTGAAGCAACCTTGCAGGAAGAAAAACGCGTACTGGTGGTGGACATCGGCGGTGGCACCACTGACTGTTCGCTACTGCTGATGGGGCCGCAATGGCATCAGCGCGCCGATCGCGAAAACAGCCTGCTGGGACACAGCGGTTGCCGCGTGGGCGGTAACGATCTGGATATTGCGTTAGCCTTTAAACATCTGATGCCACTGCTGGGCATGGGCGGCGAAACGGAAAAAGGCATCGCATTGCCGATTTTACCCTGGTGGAATGCGGTCGCGATCAACGATGTTCCCGCGCAAAGTGATTTCTACAGTACCGCCAATGGACGTTTACTCAACGATCTTGTCCGCGACGCGCGTGAAGCAGACAAAGTCGCGCTGCTGCTTAAAGTCTGGCGTGAACGCCTGAGTTATCGCCTGGTACGCAGCGCAGAAGAGAGCAAAATTGCGCTTTCTGACCAGACAAATGTTACCGCGGCACTGCCGTTTATCAGCGATGCGCTGGCCACCGCTATCAGCCAGCAAGGACTGGAAATGGCGTTAAATCAACCGCTGGCACGTATTCTTGAGCAGGTTAACTTAGCGCTGGATAACGCGCAGGAAAAACCGGATGTCATTTATCTGACCGGCGGTAGCGCCCGTTCACCGCTGATCAAAAAAGCCCTTGCTGAACAGCTTCCGGGGATCCCTATCGCCGGTGGCGATGATTTCGGCTCTGTCACCGCCGGACTGGCCCGCTGGGCTGACGTTGTTTTCCGCTAAGCGGCTCGCAGGCTCAAAGGTGCGCGTATTGACATCATCGTTACTGTGGCTTATTTTCAGGAGTGAGGGTTAGGGAAGGTTTCCCCTCCCCCTGGTGTCTTAGTAAGCCGGTAAGCTAATGACTAAGAGTACCACCAGTATGATGACGTACTTCATCATAACCCTTTCCTTATTTTGGCCCCTTCCTCGGGAGGGGCTTTCCCGTTCCAGCATCCCGCTGAAATCTTTGGCTTACCTCCTTTTGCCTTGACCGCACTCTAACGCACAATGACGCATTCGCTATTTTCGCCGCAAATTGTTGCGTAATGCCTCGCAAAGCCGCGCCGTCATTCAGACGAATCCCGACAGTGTTTCATAATTCCTCCATTTTTCTCCCTTGTTCACTGGCTAAACTAGTATCATTCCGCGAAACGTTTCAGGATGAGAAACTCATAACAATGAAAGGCCGTAACAAATCCCGCAGGGTGATAGTAATCGTGATCGTCGTGGCCGCCATCGCCGCCTTCTGGTTCTGGCAAAGTCGCAGCGAGCCCCAGGGAACAGCCCCCGGCGCAACCCGTCAGACGCAACCCGCTCCGACAGCGGGACGGCGAGGAATGCGTTCCGGTCCGTTGGCTCCGGTTCAGGCGGCCACGGCAGTCGAACAAGCGGTTCCACGCTATCTGACCGGGCTGGGTACCATTACTGCCGCGAACACCGCGACGGTACGCAGTCGCGTGGACGGCCAACTCATCGCCATACACTTTCAGGAAGGGCAACAGGTGAAAGCCGGCGATCTGCTGGCTGAGATAGACCCCAGTCAGTTCAAAGTCGCACTGGCGCAGGCGCAGGGGCAACTGGCAAAAGATAAAGCCACGCTGGCCAATGCTCGTCGCGACCTCGCACGCTATCAGCAGTTGGTTAAAACCAATCTGGTCTCTCGTCAGGAACTGGATGCGCAACAGGCGCTGGTCAACGAAACACAAGGGACGATAAAAGCCGATGAAGCCAGCGTCGCCAGCGCGCAATTGCAGCTCGACTGGAGCCGGGTAACGGCACCTGTTGATGGTCGGGTGGGCCTGAAGCTTGTGGATGTGGGTAACCAGATATCCAGCAGCGATACCACCGGGATTGTCGTCATTACACAAACCCATCCTATTGATCTGGTTTTCACTTTGCCAGAGAACGATATCGCGACCGTAGTACAGGCACAGAAATCGGGGACGCCACTGAAAGTTGAGGCCTGGGACCGTACCAACTCACAAAAACTGAGCGAAGGCGTGCTGCTGAGCCTCGATAACCAGATTGACGCCACCACCGGCACCATCAAAGCAAAGGCCCGCTTTAACAACCAGGACGATGCCTTGTTCCCGAATCAGTTTGTTAACGCTCGCATGCTGGTCGACACGCAGCAAAATGCCGTTGTGATCCCAACAGCCGCCCTGCAGATGGGCAACGAAGGCCACTTTGTCTGGGTGCTGAACAGCAACAACAAAGTCAGCAAACATCTGGTTAAACCGGGTATTCAGGACAGCCAAAAAGTGGTGATCGCCGCAGGGTTGTCCGCGGGCGATCGCGTCGTCACCGACGGGATTGATCGTCTGACGGAAGGAGCTAAAGTCGAGGTCGTGGAGGCTCACGCCGCCACCACTAGCGACGACAAAGCCACACCGCGCGGCTATGGCAAAAAAGGAGCGAGCTCCTGATGCAGGTGTTACCTCCCGGCAATACAGGCGGCCCGTCCCGCCTGTTTATTCTGCGCCCCGTCGCCACCACGTTGCTGATGGTCGCGATTCTGCTTGCGGGTATCATCGGCTATCGTTTCCTGCCCATTGCGGCATTGCCGGAAGTGGATTACCCCACCATTCAGGTCATAACGCTCTATCCCGGAGCCAGCCCGGATGTCATGACGTCTGCGGTTACCGCGCCGCTTGAACGTCAGTTTGGCCAGATGTCTGGCTTAAAACAGATGTCATCACAAAGCTCCGGTGGCGCATCGGTCGTTACGTTACAGTTTCAACTGACCCTGCCACTGGATGTTGCCGAGCAGGAAGTTCAGGCCGCCATCAATGCTGCTACCAATTTATTGCCGAGTGACCTACCTAACCCACCGGTCTACAGCAAAGTTAATCCAGCCGATCCGCCAATCATGACGCTGGCCGTCACCTCGACCGCCATGCCGATGACGCAGGTGGAAGATATGGTCGAAACCCGCGTCGCGCAGAAAATATCTCAGGTTTCCGGCGTCGGTCTGGTAACACTTTCCGGTGGACAAAGTCCGGCGGTCCGCGTGAAGCTTAACGCACAGGCCATTGCCGCACTCGGTCTGACCAGCGAAGCCATCCGAGCGGCCATCACCGGTGCCAACGTCAATTCAGCAAAAGGGAGTCTTGATGGGCCTACGCGTGCCGTTACCCTTTCAGCTAACGACCAGATGCAGTCCGCAGATGAATATCGTCAGCTCATTATTGCCTATAAAAACGGTGCGCCGGTTCGTCTGGGCGATGTCGCTACCGTCGAACAAGGGGCAGAAAACAGCTGGCTGGGTGCATGGGCAAATAAGCAACCAGCCATTGTGATGAATGTGCAGCGCCAGCCTGGGGCAAACATCATCTCCACAGCTGACAGTATCCGTCAGATGCTGCCGCAGCTCACCGAAAGCCTGCCCAAATCAGTTAAGGTCAGCGTGCTTTCGGATCGTACAACCAATATTCGTGCCTCTGTGGCAGACACCCAGTTCGAGCTGATGCTGGCGATAGCGCTGGTGGTGATGATTATCTACCTGTTTCTGCGCAATGTTCCGGCGACAATTATTCCCGCCGTCGCCGTACCGCTATCGCTAGTCGGCACTTTCGCGGTGATGGTATTTCTTGATTTCTCCATCAACAACCTGACCTTAATGGCGCTCACCATCGCAACGGGCTTTGTGGTGGATGACGCTATCGTGGTTATCGAGAATATTTCGCGCTATATCGAAAAAGGGGAAAAACCGCTGACTGCCGCCCTGAAAGGCGCAGGCGAGATTGGTTTTACCATCATCTCCCTGACGTTTTCATTGATTGCGGTATTGATCCCTCTGCTATTCATGGGCGATATCGTCGGGCGCTTGTTCCGTGAATTCGCCGTTACGCTGGCCGTGGCGATTCTGATTTCCGCCGTCGTTTCACTTACCCTCACGCCGATGATGTGCGCGCGTATGCTTAGTCAGGCCTCGTTGCGTAAGCAAAACCGCTTTTCCCGCGCCTCGGAGCGCATGTTCGATCGTGTGATTGCCGGGTACGGTCACTGGCTGGCAAAAGTGCTTAACCATCCGTGGCTGACGCTGAGCGTGGCGCTCGGCACGCTGGCATTGAGCGTCATGCTGTGGGTTTTCATCCCCAAAGGTTTCTTCCCAATTCAGGACAACGGCATTATTCAGGGCACGCTGCAGGCTCCACAATCCAGTTCATTTGCCAGCATGTCCGAGCGCCAGCGTCAGGTTTCAGATGTCATCCTTAAAGATCCGGCGGTAGAGAGCCTGACCGCGTTTGTTGGCGTAGATGGTACGAATCCGGCATTAAACAGCGCGCGTTTGCAAATCAACCTTAAACCGCTGGATGAACGTGACGATCGCGTGCAGAAAGTGATCGCCCGGTTACAGGACGCGGTTGACAGAGTCCCCGGCGTTGACCTCTACCTTCAGCCGACCCAGGACCTGACAATTGATACCCAGGTCAGCCGGACGCAATATCAGTTCACGCTGCAAGCAACTTCCCTGGATGCCCTCAGCACCTGGGTTCCGCAGCTGTTAGCAAAACTACAGCAGCTACCGCAACTATCCGATGTCAGCAGCGACTGGCAGGATCAAGGTCTGGTGGCGTATGTGAACGTCAATCGCGACAGCGCCAGCCGTTTAGGCATCAGCATGGCGGATGTCGATAACGCCCTGTACAACGCCTTCGGTCAGCGGCTGATTTCAACCATTTACACCCAAGCCAACCAGTATCGCGTGGTGTTAGAACATGACACCAACAATACCCCTGGGATTGCTGCGCTGGATACCATTCGTCTGACCAGTAGCGATGGCGGGATCGTACCGCTCAGCACGATCGCCAGCATTGAGCAGCGCTTTGCACCGCTATCAATTAACCATCTTGATCAGTTCCCGGTGACGACTATCTCGTTCAATGTGCCAGATAATCAGTCATTGGGCGATGCAGTACAGGCGATTCTGGATACTGAAAAAACGCTTAACCTGCCTGCTAACATTACCACTCAGTTCCAGGGCAGTACGCTGGCCTTCCAGGCTGCGCTGGGTAATACCATCTGGTTGATTGTGGCGGCAGTGGTCGCGATGTATATCGTGCTCGGCGTATTGTACGAAAGCTTTATTCACCCGATTACGATTCTCTCTACACTCCCCACCGCGGGTGTCGGAGCGCTGCTGGCGCTCATGATTGCCGGCAGCGAACTGGACGTCATCGCGATTATCGGCATTATTTTGCTCATTGGGATCGTCAAGAAAAACGCCATCATGATGATCGACTTTGCCCTTGCCGCTGAACGCGAACAGGGTATGGCGCCACGTGACGCCATTTTCCAGGCGTGTTTACTGCGTTTTCGCCCAATCCTGATGACTACGCTGGCAGCGCTGCTCGGCGCGTTGCCGCTGATGTTAAGTACCGGTGTGGGCGCGGAGTTACGCCGTCCATTAGGGATTGGCATGGTTGGCGGTCTGTTGGTAAGTCAGGTATTAACTCTGTTTACCACGCCGGTGATTTATCTGCTGTTTGATCGACTATCGCTGTACGTGAAAAGCCGCTTCCCACGTCAGGAAGAGGAAGCGTAAATGAACTTTTTCGCGCTTTTCATTCATCGTCCGGTAGCGACCATTCTCATCTCGGTGGCGATTACGCTGTGCGGCATTCTGGGCTTTCGTCTGCTGCCGGTCGCTCCACTGCCGCAGGTTGATTTCCCGGTGATTATGGTCAGCGCATCATTACCCGGTGCCTCCCCTGAAACGATGGCATCTTCGGTCGCAACTCCGCTGGAGCGCTCACTTGGGCGGATTGCGGGCGTAAATGAGATGACATCAAGCAGTTCGCTTGGCAGTACGCGCATTATTCTCGAATTTAAATTTGACCGCGACATCAACGGTGCAGCGCGGGACGTACAGGCCGCCATTAACGCAGCGCAAAGCCTGCTGCCCAGCGGGATGCCCAGCCGCCCGACGTATCGGAAGGCCAACCCTTCTGATGCGCCAATCATGATCCTGACGCTCACGTCTGACACATACTCACAGGGTGAACTGTACGATTTCGCATCGACGCAACTGGCGCAGACCATCGCACAAATCAATGGCGTCGGTGATGTGGATGTCGGAGGAAGCTCTCTTCCCGCCGTGCGTGTGGGGCTTAATCCGCAGGCGCTGTTTAACCAGGGTGTATCACTGGACGCAGTGCGTAGCGCGATCGACAACGCTAATGTGCGTAAGCCACAGGGCGCTATCGAAGATGAAACCCATCGCTGGCAGGTACAAACTAACGATGAGCTGAAAACCGCCGCCGAATATCAACCTATTATCATCCACTATAACAACGGCGCAGCGGTGCGGCTGGGTGACGTTGCGTCTGTAACCGACTCGGTACAGGACGTTCGTAACGCGGGGATGACCAACGCCAAACCGGCCATTCTGCTGATGATCCGCAAACTGCCGGAAGCCAATATTATTCAGACAGTAGACAGCATTCGCGCCAAATTGCCGGAATTACAAACGCTGGTCCCGGCCGCCATCGATCTGCAAATCGCCCAGGACCGTTCGCCGACTATTCGCGCCTCGCTGGAGGAAGTCGAACAGACGCTGATTATCTCCGTCGCGTTGGTTATCCTGGTGGTGTTTGTTTTCCTGCGCTCCGGGCGCGCGACCTTAATCCCCGCAGTAGCGGTTCCGGTCTCGCTGATTGGTACCTTTGCCGCCATGTATCTGTGCGGATTCAGCCTGAATAACCTGTCGTTGATGGCGTTAACCATTGCGACGGGATTTGTCGTCGATGATGCCATTGTGGTACTGGAAAATATTGCCCGCCACCTGGAAGCGGGAATGAAGCCACTCCAGGCGGCATTACAGGGTACGCGCGAAGTAGGATTCACGGTGCTCTCCATGAGCCTGTCGCTGGTGGCGGTTTTCCTGCCTCTGCTGTTAATGGGGGGATTGCCTGGGCGCCTGCTGCGCGAGTTTGCCGTCACGCTGTCGGTTGCCATCGGTATTTCACTGCTGGTATCGCTGACGTTGACGCCGATGATGTGCGGCTGGATGCTCAAATCCAGCACGCCACGCGAACAGTCGCGTAAGCGGGGATTTGGCCGTGTATTGGTGGCATTACAACAAAGCTACGCCACCTCGCTGAAGTGGGTGCTACGCCACACGCGCATGGTGGGCGTGGTGCTACTCGCAACCATTGCTCTGAACGTCTGGCTCTATATTTCAATCCCCAAAACCTTCTTCCCGGAGCAGGACACCGGCGTGCTCATGGGCGGGATCCAGGCCGACCAGAGCATCTCTTTCCAGGCGATGCGCGGCAAACTGCAGGACTTTATGAAGATCATCCGCGACGATCCTGCGGTAAATAACGTTACCGGGTTTACCGGCGGATCACGCGTCAACAGCGGAATGATGTTTATCACCCTGAAGCCACGTGGCGAACGTCACGAAACGGCGCAACAGGTGATCGACCGCCTGCGTGTCGCGCTTGCCAAAGAACCCGGCGCAAACCTGTTTCTGATGGCGGTGCAGGATATTCGCGTCGGTGGTCGCCAGGCTAATGCCAGCTACCAATACACTCTGTTATCAGATGACCTCGCAGCACTACGCGAGTGGGAACCGAAAATCCGTAAGGCGCTTGCCGCCCTGCCCCAACTGGCTGACGTCAACTCCGATCAGCAGGACAATGGCGCGGAGATGAATCTTATCTACGATCGCGACACCATGTCTCGTCTGGGGATCGACGTCGCAGCCGCCAACAGCCTGCTGAATAACGCCTTTGGTCAGCGACAAATTTCAACCATCTATCAGCCGATGAACCAGTACAAAGTGGTGATGGAGGTCGACAGGCGTTACACCCAGGACATTAGCGCGCTGGACAAAATGTTCGTCATCAACAATGACGGTAAGGCGATCCCGTTATCGTACTTTGCCAAATGGCAACCGGCGAATGCGCCGCTATCGGTAAATCATCAGGGATTATCTGCCGCCTCAACCGTGTCGTTTAACCTGCCGACAGGTTCTTCTTTATCTGAGGCGACAGAGGCCATCAACCGAACCATGACCCAGCTCGGCGTTCCCTCCACGGTTCGCGGCAGCTTTGCCGGTACGGCGCAGGTATTTCAGGACACCATGAACTCACAGGTGATCCTGATCATCGCCGCTATTGCCACGGTCTACATCGTGCTGGGCATGCTGTATGAAAGCTATGTTCACCCGCTGACCATTCTCTCCACGCTACCTTCAGCGGGCGTTGGGGCTTTGCTGGCGCTGGAGCTGTTCAATGCCCCGTTCAGCCTAATCGCCCTGATAGGGATCATGCTATTAATTGGCATTGTGAAGAAAAACGCCATCATGATGGTCGATTTTGCGCTGGAAGCGCAGAGAAATGGCAATTTGCAGCCGGAAGAAGCGATTTTCCAGGCCTGCCTGCTGCGTTTTCGCCCAATAATGATGACCACGCTGGCGGCCCTGTTTGGTGCGCTGCCGCTGGTATTATCCGCAGGTGACGGCTCTGAACTGCGTCAACCACTGGGGATAACCATTGTTGGCGGGCTGGTTGTCAGTCAGCTCCTGACGCTGTACACCACGCCTGTGGTCTATCTCTTTTTCGACCGTCTGCGTCTGCGTTTTTCGCGTAAAAACAGCAAACCGGTAGCAGAGTTATGACAGAACTTCCCGACAGCACCCGCTGGCAACTTTGGATTGTGGCATTTGGCTTTTTTATGCAGTCGCTGGATACCACCATCGTCAACACCGCGCTTCCCTCGATGGCCAAAAGCCTCGGGGAAAGCCCACTGCATATGCACATGGTCATTGTGTCGTATGTGCTTACCGTTGCCGTAATGCTCCCCGCCAGCGGCTGGCTGGCTGATAAAATCGGTGTGCGCAATATATTCTTCACCGCTATCATTCTGTTTACGCTGGGATCGCTTTTTTGCGCCTGGTCCGGAACGCTGAATGAACTGGTGATGGCTCGCGTGTTACAAGGTGTAGGCGGCGCGATGATGGTGCCGGTCGGCAGATTGACGGTGATGAAAATCGTCCCACGCGAGCAATACATGGCGGCAATGACATTCGTCACCTTGCCCGGTCAGATTGGTCCACTTCTGGGCCCGGCATTAGGCGGTATTCTGGTTGAGTACGCCTCCTGGCACTGGATCTTTTTGATTAACATTCCGGTAGGCATTGTCGGGGCAATAGCGACGTTAATGCTGATGCCCAACTACACCATGCAAACTCGCCGTTTCGACCTTTCTGGATTCATGATGCTGGCTGTCGGCATGGCGGTACTCACCTTAGCGCTTGATGGTAGTAAGGGAACCGGCATTTCCCACATCACGCTGGCAGCACTGGTTATCTGTGGCGTACTGGCGATCCTGCTGTATCTGAAACACGCCCACAACAACCCTCGTGCACTGTTTAGCCTGCACCTGTTTCGTACACACACCTTCTCGTTAGGCCTGTTTGGCAGCTTTGCCGGGCGGATTGGTAGCGGGATGTTACCGTTCATGACCCCGGTATTCCTGCAGATTGGATTGGGCTTTTCGCCATTTCATGCTGGCTTGATGATGATCCCGATGGTGCTGGGCAGTATGGGAATGAAACGCATCGTGGTGCAGGTCGTCAACCGGTTTGGTTACCGTCGCGTACTGGTCACCACCACGCTTGGCCTGTCGATGGTCAGCTTGTTGCTGATGAGCACCGCGTTACTCGGTTGGTATTACGCCCTGCCGTTCATACTGTTCTTACAGGGAATGGTCAATTCTACCCGCTTCTCCTCAATGAACACGCTGACGCTAAAAGACCTGCCGGATGACCTCGCGAGCAGCGGCAACAGCCTGCTGTCGATGATCATGCAACTGTCGATGAGTATCGGGGTAACCATCGCCGGTCTGTTGTTAGGCATGTTCGGGCAGCAACATATCGCCATCGACAGCGCGTCTACGCATACCGTCTTTATGTATACCTGGCTGTGCATTGCGTTCCTTATCGCACTGCCCGCCATCATTTTTGCCCGCGTGCCGGACGACACGCAGACCAACGCGGTGATTTCACGGCGCAAAAGGAGCACCTGATGAAGTTCTGGCGGCCCGGTATCACCGGCAAACTGTTTCTGGCGATTTTCGCCACCTGCATTGTGTTGCTGATCAGCATGCACTGGGCCGTACGCATAAGCTTCGAACGCGGTTTTATCGACTATATTAAGCACGGTAACGAACAGCGGCTGCAAATGTTGAGCGATGCGCTCGGCGAACAGTATGAACAACATGGCAACTGGCGATTTTTGCGCAATAACGATCGGTTTGTTTTTCAGATCCTACGTTCTTTTGAACACGACAACGACGATGATAAACCGGGTCCAGGTATGCCGCCGCACGGCTGGCGTACACAGTTTTGGGTTGTCGATCAAAATGCCCACGTACTGGTCGGCCCGCGGGCTCCGGTCCCCCGCGACGGTATGCGCCATCCCATCCGCGTCAACGGTAGCGAAGTGGGTGCTGTGATTGCCTCTCCGGTGGAGCGCTTAACGCGTAATACCGATATCAATTTCGACATGCAGCAAAGACGTTCCAGCTGGCTTATCGTTGCGCTCTCCACGATCCTGGCGGCGCTGGCAACGTTTACGCTGGCGCGTAGCCTGCTGGCCCCGGTCAAACGGCTGGTGGAAGGCACGCACAAACTTGCGGCTGGTGATTTCACCACTCGCGTTGCGCCGACCAGTACGGATGAGCTGGGTAAACTGGCGCTGGACTTTAACCAGCTCGCCAGTACGCTGGAAAAAAACCAGCAGATGCGCCGTGACTTTATGGCCGATATTTCTCACGAACTACGCACGCCGCTGGCAGTTTTGCGCGGCGAACTCGAAGCCATCCAGGATGGTGTACGTCAGTTCACGCCGGATTCGGTAGCCTCACTGCAGGCCGAAGTCGGTACGCTCACCAAACTGGTAGACGATCTCCATCAGCTTTCTATGTCTGATGAAGGTGCGCTGGCCTATCAGAAAACCTCGCTGGACCTGATCCCTCTGCTGGAAGTGGCCAGCGGCGCGTTTCGTGAACGTTTTGCCAGCCGTGGACTGACGATCCAACTTTCACTCCCGGACAGCATGACAGTCTTTGGCGACAGGGATCGCCTGATGCAACTGTTTAACAACCTACTGGAAAACAGCCTGCGCTACACCGACAGCGGTGGCGGTCTGCATATCAGCGCCGAACAGCGCGAGCGGATGGTGTTATTAACCTTCGCCGATTCCGCCCCCGGCGTTAGCGACGAACAGCTACAGAAACTGTTTGAACGTTTTTACCGCACCGAAGGGTCCCGTAACCGAGCCAGCGGAGGGTCCGGGCTGGGGCTGGCAATTTGCGTCAACATCGTCCAGGCGCATAATGGTCTGATCCGCGCCGCCCATTCGCCTTTTGGCGGGGTTAGCATTACAGTAGAATTACCGCTGGAACGCGATTTACAGAGAGATGTATGACTGAGTTACCCATTGATGAAAACACGCCGCGTATTCTGATCGTGGAAGACGAACCCAAGCTGGGGCAACTGCTAATCGACTACCTGCGTGCGGCAAGCTATGCCCCTACACTCATCAATCACGGTGATCTGGTGTTGCCTTACGTACGCCAGACGCCGCCCGATCTGATCTTGTTAGATCTGATGTTGCCAGGTACCGACGGTCTGACTCTGTGTCGGGAGATTCGTCGTTTCTCGGAAGTCCCCATCATGATGGTGACCGCCAAAATCGAAGAGATTGACCGCCTGCTGGGGCTGGAGATCGGCGCCGATGACTACATTTGTAAACCGTACAGCCCGCGGGAAGTCGTCGCGCGAGTGAAAACGATCCTGCGCCGTTGCAAGCCACAGCGCGAACTGCAACAAATGGATGCAGACAGCCCGCTGATTGTCGATGAAGGTCGTTTTCAGGCATCGTGGCGTGGAAAAATGCTCGACCTGACGCCCGCTGAATTTCGCTTACTCAAAACGCTGTCGCATGAACCGGGAAAAGTGTTCTCCCGCGAACAGTTGCTTAATCATCTCTACGACGATTACCGCGTGGTTACCGACCGCACTATCGACAGCCATATCAAGAACCTGCGCCGTAAACTGGAATCGCTTGATACAGAGCAGTCGTTTATCCGCGCGGTCTATGGCGTAGGATATCGCTGGGAAGCCGATGCCTGCCGGATTGCTTAATCTGCCAGAAGTCAAAAAGGCCGGGTAAGGCGAAACGCCCACCCGGCACAATAACTTTACCTACCCGTCACGCAGCGATACAATGCCCGCCCTTAATATGGGGGCACTCCCCCAACCGCTTCATTCAGTGAAGCGAGTCTGACCTGTCATCAGAACGAGAAAACTATGTTTAAACCGGAACTCCTTTCCCCGGCGGGAACGCTGAAAAATATGCGTTACGCTTTCGCCTATGGCGCAGATGCTGTGTATGCGGGCCAACCGCGTTACTCTCTGCGTGTACGCAACAACGAATTCAACCACGAAAACCTGCAGCTCGGCATTAATGAAGCCCATGAACTGGGTAAAAAATTCTATGTGGTGGTGAACATTGCCCCGCACAACGCCAAGCTGAAAACCTTCATTCGTGACCTGAAACCCGTTGTGGAAATGGGGCCGGATGCGCTGATCATGTCCGATCCAGGGCTTATCATGCTGGTGCGCGAAAACTTCCCGGAGATGGACATTCACCTTTCGGTACAGGCTAACGCCGTAAACTGGGCAACGGTGAAATTCTGGAAACAAATGGGGCTGACCCGCGTGATCCTGTCTCGCGAACTGTCGCTGGAAGAAATTGAAGAGATCCGCACCCAGGTTCCGGATATGGAGCTTGAAATCTTCGTGCACGGTGCGCTGTGCATGGCCTACTCCGGCCGTTGCCTGCTCTCCGGCTACATCAACAAACGCGACCCTAACCAGGGTACCTGTACCAATGCCTGCCGCTGGGAATACAACGTGCAGGAAGGGAAAGAAGATGTAGTGGGTAATATCGTACACAAATATGAACCCATACCGGTACAAAACGTGGAACCGACGCTTGGGATCGGCGCGCCTACGGACAAAGTGTTTATGATTGAAGAAGCCCAGCGTCCGGGTGAATACATGACCGCGTTCGAAGACGAACACGGTACTTACATCATGAACTCAAAAGATTTACGCGCAATTGCCCACGTTGAACGCCTGACCCAGATGGGCGTGCATTCGCTGAAAATCGAAGGCCGTACCAAGTCTTACTATTACTGCGCCCGTACCGCACAGGTCTATCGTAAAGCCATTGACGATGCTGCAGCCGGTAAACCGTTCGATCCGCAACTGCTGGAAACACTGGAAGGCCTGGCACACCGTGGTTATACCGAAGGATTCCTGCGCCGCCATACGCATGACGACTATCAGAACTACGAATACGGTTTTTCTGTTTCCGAACGTCAGCAGTTTGTCGGCGAATTCACCGGCGAACGCAAAGGCGATCTGGCCGCTGTACTGGTGAAAAACAAATTCACCGTCGGTGACAGTCTGGAGCTGATGACGCCTCAGGGTAACGTCAATTTCACCCTTGAGCAGATGGAAAACGCGAAAGGCGAAGCTATGCCAGTTGCGCCTGGTGATGGTTATACCGTATGGATGCCCGTACCGCAGGATATCGATCTGAATTATGCATTGTTGATGCGTAATTTTGCCGGTGAGTCTACGCGCAACCCGCATGCTAAGTAGTTAATTACGGTTATTTTTCAGCGTTCGGAAGATTCTTAGAAATCGATCACATACCGTTTCGTTCATTAAGGGTATTATCCCCTCCGCTGAAAAACATAACCCATAAATGCTAGCTGTACCAGGAACCACCTCCTTAGCCTGCGTAATCTCCCTTACGCAGGCTTATTTTTTGCCTGCCGTTTAAACTCTCCGAGTCCCCCCAATTCAAATCACTACTTTCAGGCGAAAAAAAACCGGGCATTACACCCGGTTTATCATGTAATTAGAAATTAATGGGCAGCTTCTGGCTTGTGCTTTTGCGCACTCTGGAAACCATAGGTCAGCTCATTTTTTTCTTTGTCCAGTGCGACGGTAACCTGACCGCCATCCACCAGCGAACCAAACAGCAATTCGTTAGCCAATGGTTTTTTCAGGTTATCCTGGACAACACGCGTCATTGGACGTGCGCCCATTGCGCGGTCATAGCCTTTCTCTGCCAGCCAGTTACGTGCTTCCTGACTCACTTCCAGAGAGACACCTTTCTGATCCAGTTGAACCTGCAGCTCGACAATAAATTTATCCACCACCTGATGAATCACCTCAGTAGAGAGATGATCGAACCAGATAATGTTGTCGAGGCGGTTACGGAATTCCGGCGTAAACACTTTTTTGATTTCGCCCATCGCATCAGTACTGTTGTCCTGATGAATAAGCCCAATCGATTTACGCTCAGTTTCACGTACCCCGGCGTTGGTCGTCATCACCAGCACCACGTTGCGGAAATCCGCTTTACGCCCGTTATTGTCGGTCAGCGTACCGTTATCCATCACCTGCAGCAGCAGGTTGAAGACGTCCGGGTGCGCTTTTTCGATTTCATCCAGCAACAGTACCGCATGAGGATGTTTAATCACCGCATCGGTCAGTAAACCACCCTGGTCAAAACCGACATAACCCGGAGGCGCACCAATCAGGCGGCTGACGGTGTGGCGCTCCATATATTCGGACATATCAAAACGCAGCAGCTCAATGCCGAGCGCTTTGGACAGTTGTACCGTGACCTCGGTCTTACCAACGCCAGTCGGCCCGGCAAACAGGAACGACCCGACCGGTTTATGCTCGTGTCCCAGACCAGCACGGCTCATTTTGATCGCTTCGGTCAGTGCTTCAATGGCTTTATCCTGCCCGAATACCAGCATTTTCAGACGGTTGCCCAGATTTTTCAGCGTATCACGATCGCTCTGCGAAACGCTCTTCTCCGGGATCCGCGCAATGCGGGCCACGACGGACTCGATATCTGCCACGTTGACGGTTTTCTTGCGCTTGCTGACCGGCATCAGACGCGCACGTGCGCCCGCTTCATCAATCACGTCAATCGCTTTATCCGGCAGATGACGATCGTTAATGTATTTCACCGCCAGTTCGACCGCTGCACGTACCGCTTTGGCGGTGTAGCGAACATCATGGTGCGCTTCGTACTTCGGTTTCAGACCGTTGATGATCTGCACTGTCTCTTCCACTGACGGCTCAGTGATATCGATTTTCTGGAAGCGACGTGCTAACGCACGGTCTTTCTCAAAGATATTGCTGAACTCCTGATAAGTGGTTGAACCTATCACACGGATTTTCCCGCTGGAGAGCAGCGGCTTGATCAGATTAGCCGCATCCACCTGACCGCCCGATGCCGCACCCGCACCGATAATGGTGTGGATCTCATCGATAAACAGAATGCTGTTGGTATCCTGTTCCAGTTGTTTCAGCAGCGCCTTAAAGCGTTTTTCAAAATCGCCGCGGTACTTGGTACCAGCCAGCAGCGAACCGATATCCAGAGAGTAAAGGGTGCAATCAGCCATCACTTCCGGCACGTCGCCCTGGACGATACGCCAGGCGAGACCTTCGGCAATGGCGGTTTTACCGACACCAGACTCTCCCACCAGCAGCGGGTTGTTTTTTCTGCGACGGCACAGGACCTGAATGGCGCGCTCCAGCTCTTTGTCCCGGCCAATGAGCGGATCAATTCCGCCCACACGGGCAAGCTGGTTAAGGTTAGTCGTGAAGTTCTCCATACGGTCCTCCCCGCCAGCTTGCTCTTCGTTATTTGGCTGATTCCCGGAGTCAGAAGATTGACTCGGTTCGTCTTTACGCGTGCCATGAGAAATGAAATTCACCACGTCCAGGCGACTGACTTCATGCTTACGCAGCAGATAGGCCGCCTGTGACTCCTGCTCGCTGAAAATAGCGACCAGCACATTCGCGCCGGTCACTTCATTGCGCCCGGAAGACTGAACATGAAAGACAGCGCGTTGCAAAACACGCTGAAAACTCAACGTCGGCTGCGTGTCGCGCTCTTCTTCGCTGGCAGGCAATACGGGTGTGGTTTGTTCAATGAAGGCTTCGAGTTCCTGACGGAGCGCCACCAGATCCACAGAACACGCTTCCAGCGCTTCGCGGGCCGATGGGTTACTGAGCAACGCCAGTAACAAGTGCTCGACGGTCATAAACTCATGTCGGTGCTCGCGCGCTCTGGCGAAAGCCATGTTTAAACTGAGTTCCAGTTCTTGATTGAGCATAGGCACCTCCCCCAATATTTATGCCTGCATTCAGGCTTTTTCCAGCGTACACAGCAACGGATGCTCGTTTTCCCTCGCATATTTGTTCACCATCGCCACTTTGGTTTCAGCAACCTCGGCGGTAAATACGCCGCAGATGGCTTTACCTTGATAGTGAACAGCAAGCATCAGTTGCGTTGCACGTTCTACATCATAAGAAAAGAATTTTTGTAACACGTCAATAACAAACTCCATCGGAGTGTAATCATCATTGACTAATATCACTTTATACATAGATGGCGGTTTTAGCGCGTCGCGCAATTTGTCTTCCGCCAGCTGTTCGAAATCCAGCCAGTCGTTCGTCTTACCCATTGTCAGTCGTCATCTTCAGTTACGGTTACCGGCAGAATAACTTGCCGCTGACAAGAGCCTATGCGGACAATCAATCTACCTCAAGTATTAGATAACTATCATCTATCAGTGCCATCCGCGACATCTGTCACATATCCGACAATAGCGTTAACTGCTTCAAATTTTGATGCATTTTTACCCTATTCCACCTGCCTGGCGCTTGACGCCTCGCCTGATTTCTCTAAATTGTAGTTTCGAGAGTTGGCGAGGTTTTGAACAGCCCCCACTCCGCCACCGGTTCATTCCATCTTACTTATATAAGATTTACGAAGGATGTCGAAGTATGGAAACGGGTACTGTTAAGTGGTTCAACAATGCCAAAGGGTTTGGTTTCATCTGCCCCGAAGGCGGTGGTGAAGATATCTTCGCCCATTACTCCACCATTCAGATGGATGGTTACAGAACGCTAAAAGCCGGACAGTCTGTCCAGTTTGATGTCCACCAGGGGCCAAAAGGCAATCATGCCAGTCTTATCGTGCCCGTCATTGAAGCAGAAGCTGTCGCATAGCTCTTCTGTCTCATTGTGTACATCCCGCAGACAAAATGCCAGCCCCTAAGGCTGGCATTTTTATTTCTTATGCAATACAACGCGTTATTCTCGTGCCAGAGCATCAACGGGATCCAGACGCGCTGCATTACGGGCCGGAAGCCAGCCAAACAAAATTCCGGTGGCGGTTGAACACAGGAAAGCCGTTAGCAGCGCGACAGGAGAGAAACCAATTTCCCACCCGGGCAGGAACAGCTGTAACGTAAAGGCAATTAACATCGACAAACTGATGCCGAGCGCGCCGCCCACCAGACACACCAGCACAGCCTCAATTAAGAACTGTTGTAACACATCGCTGGCCCGCGCACCCACGGCCATCCGAATACCGATTTCACGCGTACGCTCTGTCACCGATACGAGCATAATGTTCATCACACCGATCCCGCCCACCACCAGCGAAATCACCGCCACCAGCGTCAGAAAGAGCTGTAATGTACGTGTGGTTTTTTCGGCGGTTTTCAAGATGCCATCCATATTCCAGGTGAAGAAATCTTTTTTGCCATGACGCAGCGATAACAGACGGGTGAGTTGCTGCTCGGCCTGGGCGCTATCAAAACCCTCTTTTACCCGCACGGTAATAGAGTTTAACCACGATTGCCCCATGATCCGCCCTGACATGGTGCTGTATGGCAGCCAGACGCGCAGGATCTTGCTGCTGCCAAACATCGATTGTTTTTCTTCCGCGACGCCAATAACGGTGGCTGGCATATTTCCCACCAGAATAACCTCACCCACCACTTTTGCTTTGCTGGGGAACAACTGACGTCGGGTATTGCTGTCAAGCACCACCACCTGCGCCCTACCCGCCAGCTGTTCTGCATTAAAGGTGGCGCCTTCACTGAACGTCATGCCATAGACGTTGAAGTAATCACCGCTAACGCCGTTTGCGCTGGCGGCGACATCAATATTGCCATAGCGCAGGCGTAGGTTCTTCGATACCGCAGGCGTAACAGAACTGACCCAGGGTTGCTTCTGAATCGCGACTAAATCGTCATACTTCAGCGCCTGCTGATATTGTGGGTCGTCATCACCGAAATCTTTGCCCGGATAGATATCGATAGTATTCGTACCAATCGCCCGGATGTCTGCCAGCACCAGCTGTTTTGCCGCATCGCCCACCACCACAATCGACACCACCGAAGCGATACCGATGATAATACCCAGCATTGTGAGCAGTGTACGCATCTTGTTAGCGGCCATGGCAAGCCATGCCATGGTCAATGCTTCACGAAAACCGCTGACAAACTGGCTCCAGCCAGAAGCCGTCGTCACCGTTGGTTCATCAATATCACGTCCGGCAGTGGTTTTTTGTGGTGGTGGATTACGCACAATCTCGCCATCACGAATTTCAATGACGCGTTCTGCCTGGGCGGCAACCTGGCTGTCGTGCGTGACGATAATTACCGTATGCCCGCGATCGCGTAGCTGATGCAGAATAGCCATCACCTCTTCGCCGGAGTGGCTGTCCAACGCGCCAGTGGGTTCATCGGCCAGAATAACCTGACCACCGTTCATCAACGCACGCGCAATACTGACACGTTGCTGCTGACCACCGGAAAGCTGGGAAGGCTGATAATCAACCCGGTCACCCAATCCCAGGCGCTGAAGTAATTCCTGAGCACGCGCCAGACGCTGCTTACGTTCAGTCCCGGCATACACCGCCGGGACCTCAACGTTTTGTGCCGCCGTTAAATGTGACAGCAAATGATAACGCTGGAAGATAAAGCCGAAATGCTCACGCCGCAGTTGCGCTAACGCATCGCTATCCAGTGTAGAAACATCCCTCCCCGCAACCCGATAGGTTCCACTGGTCGGCTTGTCCAGGCATCCCAGAATGTTCATCAGCGTCGATTTACCCGAGCCTGACGCCCCGACAATCGCCACCATTTCACCGGCCTGGATGCGCAAGGAAACGTCCTTTAATACCTCGACCTGTCCCTCGCCTGACGGGTAACTACGGCGGATATTGCTCAACTCAAGCAATGCCGTCATTGTGCTACTCCCGCTTTACCCTCACCGGTGATAACTTCATCACCCTCTTCCAACCCTTTCACAATCTCTACGTCGGTATCATTACGGGCACCGATGACCACCTCGCGCTCGCGGGTTTCACCATTGCGCAGCAGCCTGACGTTATAGCGGTTGTTGCCAATAGGATCGCCCAACGCCGACAGCGGGATCGTCAGTACATTTTTAACGTCTGTGAGCTGGATGTGCACCTGCGCGGTCATATCAAGGCGCAGGATCCCTTTCGGGTTAGGCACTTCGAAGCGGGCGTAGTAGAAAATGGCGTCATTCACCTTCTCAGGCGTCGGAAGGACATCTTTGAGCACGCCTTCATACCGTGTCTGCGGATCGCCCAGCACAGTGAACCAGGCTTTTTGGCCTGGCTGCAGGTGAATAACATCTGCCTCGGAGACCTGCGCTTTTACCAGCATGGTGCCCATATCTGCCAACGTCAAAATGTTGGGCGCCTGCTGGGCGGCAATCACGGTTTGCCCCTGGAGGGTGGTGATTTGCGTCACTTCACCCGCCATTGGCGCGACGATTCGCGTATAATCGAGGTTCGTTTTTGCCGTATCAAGGGAAGCCTGATTACGCTTAATTTGTGCATCAATAGTGCCAATCTGTGCCTGCTTGACCGCCATTTCGGTCGCTGCCGTATCGAGATCCTGCTGCGAAACCGCCTGCGTTTTCGCCAGTTGTTGCTGACGAGAAAGCGTTACGCGCGCCAGTTTCCACTCAGCTTCGGCCTGTAAACGCTGAGCCCGCAGCTCCATGAGCGTCGCTTCTACTTCTTTGATTTGGTTTTGCGCCTGCTCAGGATCGATAACGCCGAGCAACTGATCTTTTTTAACTTTATCGCCGATGGCTACTGACAGCGTTTTTAACTGCCCACTCACTTGTGCACCAACATCAACTTTGCGTAACGCATCCAGTTTCCCGGTAGCCAGCACACTTTGCTGGAGATCGCCTGGACGTACAATTAACGTTTGATACTGTGGTAGTGGCGCATTAAGCGTTCGCCAAAGTGAAATCATCGCCACAATAATGATGATGGCGAGCAGAAAATAACGTTTTTTAATTTTTCCCTTGAGCTTCATAAATGTCCCAGTGTCCCCCAATACGCCTACCAGAGTGGAGTGATAACCATCAACGATAAATTAACAGACGTTGAAAAGTGCAAAGAATAACAGAGTTATTGATGAACCGTTAAGGTCCACTGTGCTGAAATTGGTATCAGAGTATCTATTGGATTGTTATTATGAGCCAGCTAACAGAAAGCACTTTTCATTCTTCCAGACCCGCCACAAGTTTTAGTCTTTTTTGTCGTCTGACAACCGGACAATGGCGGCCAGGTAAATTTTGGCATCAACGAAGCTTTCGCCGTAAGTTTGTATGGCGCTCATTGCTGATGCCACGATTAACACGTGAATGGATGGCTGAGCTGGCGCAATGGCCGGATCTCGAAAAAATTCTCGCGATCCAACCCCGTATACCGGTTCGCCTGCATCGCGCGTATCTCGCAGTAAACCTTGACCGTAAAACAAAACTCGATGCTGTGCGTTTTCATTACAATGTTATTCGCAACGCTTTTTCATCGACAGAATTTAATGATTATTTAAGTGCCGATGGGTTACAACTGGCACAAATTGAAGGCAAAGACAGCGCAATATACACCATTATAATGTCATCATTTATTGCCCTGGATAAAGAAGGTGAAAGTACCATTCTTGTCCGTAATAGTGAGGGCGATACATTAGCAGAAATGACCTTCACCCTGTGCAACTATGAAGGGCGCAGCGCGCTTTTTATTGGTGGCTTGCAGGGGGGTAACCGATTAATGCCGCACGAAGAAATTCAAAAAGCGACAAAATCATGCCATGGTTTGTTTCCTAAACGTATTGTAATGGAAGCTATTTGTCGTTTTGCAGAACAATTGAATATTGAACAAGTACTGGCCGTCAGCAATGACCAGCATATTTTTCGCAGCCAGCGTTACCATGATAAAAACAAGGTTATTCTTTCTGACTACAATTCATTTTGGGAGTCAGTTGGCGGCGAATGTGACAGCAATGGCTACTATCATATTCCGCGTACGCTGGCGCGTAAAAGCGAAACAGATATTGCCAGTAAGAAGCGCGCGGAATATCGCCGCCGCTATCAGTTACTCGACAGTATCCACTCGCAGTTATCAGTCATGTTCCGCCGCTAATCCGCTCGCCCGCGTGCTAACCACAGCACGCGGGAGAACATTTTCCGCAGCAACGTTGGCACCGCTTCAACACCGCGTCGCCCCGCTTCCATCGCCACTTCAATCGCCAGATCCGGTTTTGACGAGCGATGGATCGCCTTCGCTATAATTTTCCGCATATTCATCGGCACATTTTCCGGTATTTGCGCCACCCGATGAAAAACGTCCGAGAACCCCTGGCGGTACATAAAGTGTTCCATATCCAGCGCAGGTAACATGGTCAAATGCTCGCGCTCTTCCTCTTTGTCATCGTTCAGCAGGCTGCGTACCGTGGCCGCATACTTTTTCCCCGCCTCATCGCCATCGACCAACACATGCCACTCAATTCCCATCCGGCGGGCAAACTTCACCAGGGGTTTAAGCCCTGACTGGGCAAATTCAATGACTTTAATCCCTTCGGCATCAAAGTGATGCCCACACTGACGAGCCAGTTCGTTAATGACCCATGTTTCTGTTTCTCCCTCCACCAACAGCCAGCAACGGGCAAACAGTGAAGACGCCCGATTAAAACGGATATGGAAGGCAATGCGCCGCCCATCTTCCGCATTGAGTCCTCCCGGTCCCAGTCGCCAGGCCGCGACGCGGGAAGATTCTCGAACCAAACGGACCACATGTTCAACGGGCGTAAGCGATAACAGTTCACCAGAGTTGGTCGTCGTCACCCGCTGTAGGGGAAGCAGATTCAACAGTTGCCAGGCAACAGACAACATAATGGGGTGTAAGCGCGTTTCAGGATCCTCTACCAGTAGCAACGGACGAGCATCTTTATCCAGTCTTAGCGACCCTTTGGCCTGTAACAGCGTAGAAAACAGTCCCAGCAGAATCACACGGTGCGTGCGCCCTCCGGGTTTATCAATCATACGGTTGATAATATCCAGATAACGCCAGCTGCGTTGCTCGTTGTTGGAGCGTCGGCGCATCAGACGATAGCGGGATTGACCGGAACCTTGTTCTGAAAAGTAGTGCTCCAGCAGTTGAACCATCGCCGAAAGCCCCTGGCGAATCTGCCCATCTGTCAGATTCTGCGGTCGGGTGGCCAACTCACGTGCCATAAAATCCAGTTGACGCGCAGTCACTTCAACATCCGCGGAATCCGGCACCGTTCCATTACGGATGCGCCGCATAAAACGCGCATCACGTAAACGTAATACTGGCATCAAACGCACCAAATGACGCGCCTGATCGTTAATATTGTCGATGGGTAATGGGTGGCCTTCGCCATCAAGAAAACTGCGTAATGTCAGGACGCTGCCGTCATCAGCGCACTCGCCTTCCAGCCGATAAAATATACGGTGATAGTTATCATGGCACGGCGACCAGCACGCTTCTAACGGGCGATATCGGCGCACACGATGGCGACCCGGTTGAGATTCACGAAATGTCAGGACAATATGCAGATGATGTTCCCGGCCCTGGATGTCACCCGGCGGGAACCAGAAATCTTCGCGGTTAAAGTGGTACAAATCCGACTCTGGCGACAACAGCAGGGTTAACGCATCCAGCAGGCTGGACTTACCCCACGCGTTTTCCCCAATCAGCACGTTGTTTTGCTCCAGCATCAACGACAGCCGATTAATACCACGAAACCCAACAATCTCAACGCGTTCGAGAATCATATAGCCTCCGGAAATGCTCACTTTTTCCTTCAAGTTATCAGGAGTATAACGGTAAGCGGGCGCTCAGAACACCCGATATCATCCGCAGATAAATCGAAAGAGTTAAGAATATTCTCTTTAAAAATTACTTTTGAATATAATTTCAGACGTCAATCATCAGACTTCTGATAACTGAACTATGCTTTATTCACCTGAACTCCAAAAAGGATTCGCATCACATTGCCTTAAATCAAATTTTTTTATTAATTTAAGTGGCGAAGGGATGAGATTTTTTTCTAGAATAAGCGCGTTTTAATCATCGTCCCTTTTAGCGATGAAATACCGGGATAGAAAAACTAACCCGGAACTTTTAATTGAGGTGGTTATGTTCAGGAAATTAGCAGCCGAATTCTTCGGCACGTTTTGGCTTGTTTTTGGCGGGTGTGGTAGTGCCGTTCTGGCCGCGGCTTTCCCGGAGTTAGGTATTGGGTTTGCCGGTGTCGCCCTGGCCTTTGGTCTGACAGTATTAACCATGGCATTCGCTGTGGGTCATATTTCAGGTGGCCATTTTAACCCAGCAGTGACATTCGGTTTATGGGCTGGTGGTCGCTTCCCGGCGAAAGACGTTATTGGTTATGTTATTGCTCAGGTTGTGGGCGGCATTGTAGCAGCAGCAGTACTTTATCTTATTGCCAGCGGCAAAGCCGGTTTTGATGCAGCAGCCAGTGGCTTCGCCTCAAACGGTTACGGTGAGCATTCACCTGGCGGGTATTCCATGCTTTCTGCCATCGTAATTGAAATCGTCCTGACCGCAGGTTTCTTATTAGTGATCCACGGTGCGACCGATAAACATGCTCCGGCAGGTTTTGCGCCAATTGCCATCGGTCTTGCATTAACGTTGATTCACCTGATCAGTATCCCGGTCACCAATACATCCGTAAACCCGGCTCGTAGTACTGCGGTTGCTATCTTCCAGGGTGGCTGGGCATTACAACAGCTTTGGTTATTCTGGGTTATGCCGATTATCGGCGGGATCGTCGGCGGTCTTATTTACCGCACCCTGCTGGAAAAACGCGATTAATCGCTAACAACAAGGCCTGATGAATTGTCAGGCCTTTTTTTCCTCGCTATATTTCCTTTTATTTGCAACTTTACTCCCCTCTTTGCTTTCAGTAGTGTGTATATCCGTCATACTTCAAGTTGCAGATGTGTTGACTGCGCTCGCTCCCCCCAGTTACGTACTTATGTACGCTCCCGGGGATTCACTCCCTTGCCGCCTTCCTGCAACTTGAATTATTTAGGTTATAGTTGTGCATTTCGTCTTACTTCTCAGCAAGGATCGGGGTTTCATGTTCTCAGGGCTGTTAATCATTCTGGTACCCCTTATTGTGGGTTACCTCATTCCGCTGCGACACAGAGCCGCATTAAAACTTATCAATCGGCTGTTGAGTTGGATCGTCTACCTTATTCTCTTTTTTATGGGGATCAGTCTGGCGTTTCTGGATAATCTCGCCAGTAATCTGTTATCCATTCTTTATTATTCTGCCGTTAGTGTGACGGTCATTCTGCTATGTAATATCGCAGCGCTGCTGTGGCTGGAGCGCTCACTCCCCTGGCGACACAGCCACCAGCAAGAGAAGCTCCCCTCCCGGATCGCGATGGCGCTTGAGTCGCTACAGCTTTGCGGCGTCGTGGTGCTGGGTTTTCTGTTGGGTCTTAGCGGATTGTCGATGCTGCAGCACGCGACCGAAGCCAGCGAATATACGCTGATCTTTTTATTATTCCTGGTCGGGATCCAACTGCGAAACAGCGGTATGACATTAAAGCAGATTGTACTGAACCGTCGGGGCATGATTGTTGCCGTGGTCGTGGTGGCCAGTTCTCTGCTGGGCGGCGTCATCAATGCGCTGATCCTCGGCCTGCCGTTGAAAACAGCACTGGCGATGGCATCGGGTTTTGGCTGGTATTCCCTGTCAGGCATTCTGTTGACCGAATCATTCGGTCCAGTCATTGGCAGCGCCGCCTTCTTTAACGACCTGGCGCGTGAGTTGATTGCCATTATGCTGATCCCTGGACTGGTGGTCCGCAGCCGTTCAACCGCATTGGGTCTTTGCGGGGCGACGTCAATGGATTTCACGCTGCCCGTGTTACAACGCAGTGGCGGTCTGGAGATGGTTCCCGCAGCCATTGTGCACGGCTTTATTCTGAGTCTGTTAGTGCCACTGTTAATGGCCTTTTTCTCCGCCTGATACACAGACAAATACCTCTCTGGCGGTAGTCAGCTACCGCCAAAATTGCGCTAAATCAATCTCCCTGCAAGTTGTAGCAGAAATCCCTTTAATCCCTTCGCGCGCAGGCATAACCTTAAACATGTATATCAAATATAACTTTAAAAGGTGTGACCATGTTTTGTGTGCAATGTGAACAAACCATCCGTACTCCGGCGGGAAACGGCTGCTCTTACGCGCAGGGTATGTGCGGTAAAACGGCTGAAACCTCCGATCTGCAGGATCTGCTGATTGCTGCCCTACAAGGTCTGTCTGCATGGGCTGTGAAAGCACGTGAATACGGCATCATCGACCATGAGGTTGATAACTTTGCGCCGCGTGCATTCTTCTCCACGCTGACCAACGTGAACTTCGATTCCCCGCGTATTGTTGGCTATGCTCGTGAAGCTATCGCCATGCGCGATGCACTGAAAGCGCAATGCCTGAACATTGATGCTAACGCCACTGTTGAAAACCCGATGGCCGACCTGCAACTGGTCAGCGACGATCTGGGCGACCTGCAACGTCAGGCCGCTGAATTCACCCCGAACAAAGACAAAGCGACCATCGGCGAGAATATCCTCGGCCTGCGTCTGCTGTGTCTGTACGGTCTGAAAGGTGCGGCAGCTTACATGGAGCACGCACACGTTCTCGGCCAGTACGACAACGATATCTACGCTCAGTACCACAAAATCATGGCGTGGCTGGGTACCTGGCCTTCCGATATGAACGCTCTGCTGGAGTGTTCAATGGAAATCGGCCAGATGAACTTTAAAGTGATGAGCATTCTGGACGCCGGTGAAACCACGAAATACGGTCACCCGACCCCAACCCAGGTCAACGTGAAAGCAACCGAAGGTAAGTGCATTCTGATCTCCGGTCACGACCTGAAAGATTTGTACAACCTGCTTGAGCAGACTGAAGGCACCGGTGTTAACGTTTATACCCACGGTGAAATGCTGCCGGCGCACGGCTACCCGGAGCTGCGTAAGTTCAAACACCTGATCGGTAACTACGGCAGCGGCTGGCAGAACCAGCAGGTTGAATTTGCTCGCTTCCCTGGCCCAATCGTCATGACCTCTAACTGCATCATCGACCCAACCGTTGGCGCATATGATGACCGCATCTGGACCCGTAGCATCGTTGGTTGGCCGGGTGTGAGCCACCTCGAAGGTGATGACTTCGGTCCGGTTATTGCTCAGGCGCAGCAGATGGCTGGCTTCCCGTACAGCGAAATACCTCATCTGATCACCGTCGGTTTCGGTCGTCAGACGCTGCTGGGTGCAGCTGATACCCTGATTGACCTGGTGAGCCGCGAAAAACTGCGTCACATCTTCCTGGTTGGCGGCTGCGACGGCGCACGTGGTGAACGTAACTACTTCACCGATTTCGCCACCAGCGTACCGGATGACTGCCTGATCCTGACTCTGGCCTGTGGTAAATACCGTTTCAACAAACTGGAATTCGGCGATATCGAAGGTCTGCCGCGTCTGGTCGATGCCGGTCAGTGTAACGATGCCTACTCTGCCATTATCCTGGCGGTCACGCTGGCGGAGAAACTGGGTTGTGGCGTGAACGATCTGCCGCTGTCTCTGGTGCTCTCATGGTTCGAACAGAAAGCGATTGTTATTCTGCTGACCCTGCTGTCGCTGGGCGTGAAAAACATCGTGACTGGCCCGACTGCGCCTGGCTTCTTCACGCCAGATCTGCTGGCAGTTCTCAACGAGAAATTTGGTCTGCGTTCCGTGACCACCGTTGAAGAAGACATGAAGCAACTGCTGAGCGCGTAAGGAGTAAAGAATGACAATGCCAACTCATCAGTGCCCATGGCGGATGCAGGTTCATCACATCCATCAGGAAACGCCGGATGTATGGACAATTTCGTTGCTGTGCCACGACTATTATCCGTACCGCGCCGGGCAGTATGCACTGGTCAGCGTACGTAATTCAGCGGACACGCTGCGTGCTTACACCATTTCTTCAACGCCGGGCGTTAGCGAATACATTACGCTGACCATCCGCCGCATTGACGAGGGTGCAGGTTCGCAGTGGCTGACCCGTGACGTGAAGCGCGGCGACTACATCTGGCTGTCCGATGCCATGGGTGAATTTACCTGTGAAGATAAAGCAGAAGACAAGTTCCTGATGCTGGCTGCCGGCTGTGGCGTAACGCCAATCATGTCGATGCGTCGCTGGTTGGCGAAGTACCGTCCACAAGCCGACGTGCAGGTGATTTTCAACGTTCGCTCGCCAGAAGATGTCATCTTTGCCGATGAATGGCGTGAATATCCGGTGACATTAGTCGCTGAAAACAATGCCACTCAGGGTTTTGTTTCCGGCCGACTGACCACCGAACTGCTGAAGAACGTCCCGGATCTGACCTCACGTACCGTGATGACCTGTGGCCCGGCTCCGTATATGGATCTGGTCGAAAAAGAAGTGAAAGCGCTTGGCGTAACACGCTTCTTTAAAGAGCAGTTCTTCACACCTGTTGCCGAAGCCGCCACCAGTGGTCTGAAGTTCACCAAGCTGCAACCCGCACAAGAGTTCTATGCGCCGGTGGGCACGACGCTACTGGAAGCACTGGAAAGCAACAAGGTTCCGGTCGTTGCCGCATGCCGTGCAGGCGTTTGCGGCTGCTGCAAAACCAAAGTGGTTGACGGTAACTACACGGTCAGCAGCACCATGACGCTGACCGATGCGGAAATTGCGGAAGGTTACGTTCTGGCTTGTTCCTGTCATCCGCAGGGTGATCTGGTACTTGCGTAAAGAGTCATTGCCGGATGGCATACTTATCCGGCCTACAAGAACCGTTGTAGGCCGGACGGAGTATTAATACCGTCATCCGGTCATTTATCACCGCCAGGCTGAATTGCCGCCCAGGGCATATTTTCCCGCGCCCAGGAACGCCACCGCCATCGCGCCAACAAAAAAGTACACCAGACTTTCAATCGCCCATGCACCGGTTTTATCCAGTGTCCAGGTTTCGCCCATCCCGACCATCAGCCATGCCACAACCATCGTAAACGCCAGCCCTAATGCCGCCGGGCGTGTCAGGATCCCAAGAATAATCAGACACGGCGCTACAACCTCTCCCAGCAGAACGCCGTACGCAATAAAGCCCGGGAAACCTTTCGCTATCAGCATGCCGCTGATGCCATCAATACCCGCGAACAGTTTATGCAGCCCATGAAACAGCATCAGTCCACCGACAGCAAGGCGTAACAAAAACTTGCCAAAATCTTCGTGAGCCAGTACCCGGTTAACTGTATTTAATAGTTTTATAACCATTTGAATTTATTCCTTGTTTCACCATGTGCAATTAACAAACTACGCTTAATACAGATTAAATGAAACCTGCCGGAAATAAGGGGTAATGAGAAGCATAACGATTATCTTCATCTAAACTTGTAACCGGTATCACATTAGAGGAGAAGGAAAACCATGAAACAAACGGTTGCCGCTTTTATTGCTAAAACACTCGAACAAGCTGGCGTTAAACGTATTTGGGGTGTGACGGGAGACTCGCTCAATGGCCTTAGTGACAGTCTGAATCGTATGGGCACGATTGACTGGATGCCAACCCGCCATGAAGAGGTTGCCGCTTTTGCCGCAGGCGCAGAAGCCCAACTGACCGGTGAGCTGGCCGTCTGTGCCGGCTCATGCGGACCGGGAAACCTGCACCTGATTAACGGCCTGTTTGATTGCCACCGCAACCATGTCCCGGTGCTGGCGATTGCCGCGCATATTCCCTCCAGTGAGATAGGCAGTGGTTATTTTCAGGAGACCCACCCGCAGGAGTTGTTCCGCGAATGTAGCCACTATTGCGAGCTGGTTTCCAGCCCTGAGCAGATCCCCCAGGTGCTGGCTATAGCTATGCGTAAAGCGGTGCTCAACCGTGGCGTCTCCGTGGTGGTATTACCCGGCGACGTGGCGCTGAAACCCGCCCCTGAAAGCGCCACCACGCACTGGTATCATGCGCCGCTCCCGGTAGTTACCCCGGAAGAAGAAGAGCTGAGAAAACTGGCGCAACTGCTGCGCTACTCCAGCAATATCGCCCTGATGTGCGGCAGCGGCTGCGCCGGTGCGCATAAAGAGCTGGTTGAGTTTGCGGCTAAAATCAAAGCCCCTATTGTTCACGCTCTGCGTGGGAAAGAGCATGTTGAGTACGACAACCCGTACGACGTGGGTATGACCGGGTTAATTGGCTTTTCATCCGGCTTCCATACCATGATGAATGCCGACACGCTGGTTTTGCTCGGCACCCAGTTCCCCTATCGCCCGTTCTACCCCTCTGATGCCAAAATTATTCAGATTGATATCAATCCCGCAAGCATTGGCGCACACAGCAAAGTGGATATGGCGCTGGTAGGCGATATTAAATCCACCCTCCGCGCCCTGCTGCCGTTGGTGGAAGAAAAAACCGAGCGACAGTTCCTGGATAAAGCGCTGGAACACTATCGCGAGGCGCGTAAAGGGCTGGATGATTTAGCCAAACCCAGTGATAAAGCCATTCACCCGCAGTATCTGGCACAGCAAATCAGCCACTTTGCCGCTGACGACGCCATCTTCACCTGCGACGTGGGCACGCCAACGGTTTGGGCGGCACGCTATCTGAAAATGAACGGCAAACGCCGCCTGATTGGATCCTTTAACCATGGGTCGATGGCCAATGCCATGCCGCAGGCGCTCGGCGCACAAGCGACCGAACCGGGACGCCAGGTCGTCGCCATGTGCGGTGACGGCGGCTTTAGCATGCTGATGGGCGATTTTCTGTCGGTTGTGCAAATGAAGTTACCGGTGAAGATTATTGTCTTCAACAACAGCGTGCTGGGATTTGTGGCGATGGAGATGAAGGCTGGCGGTTATCTGACCGACGGCACCGAACTGCACGACACGAATTTCGCGCGGATTGCCGAGGCCTGTGGCATCACGGGCATTCGCGTGGAGAAATCCTCAGAGGTTGATGAGGCGCTGCAACGCGCCATGTCAATCGATGGTCCGGTTCTGGTCGATGTCGTTGTGGCGAAAGAAGAGCTGGCAATCCCGCCGCAGATCAAGCTCGAACAAGCCAAAGGTTTTAGCCTGTATATGCTGCGCGCAATCATCAGCGGACGCGGTGATGAAGTGATCGAACTGGCGAAAACTAACTGGCTCAGGTAAAACATCCTTATTAAACCACACACAAAATCATTCATGATGCATCAAGGCGGCAAGCCCGAAAATCCCCAGGAGCATAGGAATACTATGTGACTGGGGTTTGAGGGTGAGGCCAACGCCGAGGCAGCTTGAAGGATGAAGTGTAATAAGGAGATACCATGATTGATTTACGCAGTGATACCGTCACCAGACCCAGTCGCGCCATGCTCGAAGAGATGATGGCCGCCCCGGTCGGGGACGACGTCTACGGTGATGATCCTACCGTTAATGCCCTCCAGCAATACGCAGCCGAGCTTTCTGGCAAAGAAGCCGCCATTTTCTTACCTACCGGTACTCAGGCGAACCTGGTGGCCCTGCTCAGCCATTGTCAGCGCGGCGAAGAGTACATTGCCGGTCAGGGCGCGCATAACTATCTCTACGAAGCGGGTGGCGCAGCGGTGCTTGGTAGCATTCAACCGCAACCTATCGATGCCGCTCCGGATGGCTCCCTGCCGCTGGACAAAGTTGCAGCAAAAATCAAAGCAGACGATATCCATTTTGCCCGCACCCGTCTGCTCAGCCTGGAAAACACGCATAACGGCAAAGTGCTGCCACGCGAGTATCTGAAAGAGGCCTGGGAATTCACCCGGGAGCGCAATCTTGCCCTGCACGTCGACGGCGCGCGTATTTTTAACGCCATCGTCGCCTATGGCTGTGAGCTTAAAGATGTCACGCAATACTGCGACTCGTTCACCATTTGTCTTTCCAAAGGTCTGGGAACGCCGGTGGGCTCGCTGCTGGTCGGCAGCCACGAGTACATTAAGCGTGCCATTCGCTGGCGCAAAATGACCGGCGGCGGAATGCGCCAGGCGGGTATTCTGGCGGCGGCCGGATTGTATGCGCTGAAAAATAACGTGGCGCGTTTGCAGGAAGACCATGACAACGCAGCCTGGATGGCTGAACAACTGCGCGAAGCAGGGGCGGACGTCATGCGCCACGACACCAACATGCTGTTTGTTCGCGTTGGCGAAGAGCACGCGGCCGCGCTGGGTGAATATATGAAAGCGCAGGGTGTGCTGATTAACGCCTCCCCGATTGTGCGCCTGGTGATGCATCTGGACGTATCGCGTGAACAACTTACCGAAGTCGTCGCCCACTGGCGCGCTTTTTTAACCCGCTAAGGAGATGGGCGTGCCGCAACGGATTTTGGTTCTTGGCGCCAGTGGTTACATTGGTCAGCATCTGGTACAGGCGCTCAGCCAGCAAGGGCATCAGGTGCTGGCTGCGGCACGCCGCATTGAACGGCTGGAAAAGCAGCAACTGGCCAACGTCAGTTGCCATAAGGTCGATTTAAACTGGCCAGAAAACCTTACGCCGTTGCTGACCGGCGTTGATACGGTTTATTACCTGGTCCATGGCATGGGTGAAGGCGGTGATTTTATCGCCCACGAACGCCAGGTGGCGATGAACGTCCGCGATGCGCTGCGTAATACACCGGTCAAACAGCTTATTTTCCTGAGCTCATTACAGGCTCCCCGGCATGAACAATCCGATCATCTGCGTGCGCGGCAAATAACCGCTGATACTCTGCGTGAATCGGGCGTGCCAATGACGGAATTGCGTGCGGGCATTATCGTGGGGGCAGGTTCCGCAGCCTTTGAAGTAATGCGCGATATGGTTTACAACCTGCCGGTTCTCACCCCTCCACGCTGGGTACGCTCGCGTACCACGCCTATCGCGCTGGAGAATTTAATGTACTACCTGGTGGCGCTATTGGACCATCCCACACAACATCACCGCGTACTCGAAGCCGCCGGGCCGCAGGTGTTGAGCTATCAGGAACAGTTCGAGCATTTTATGGCGGTCAGCGGTAAACATCGCCTGCTGATCCCCATTCCCTTTCCTACCCGCTGGATTTCGGTCTGGTTTTTAAACGTCATTACGTCGGTGCCGCCGACCACGGCCAAAGCGCTGATCCAGGGCCTGAAACACGACCTGTTAGCCGATGATACCGAATTACGTGCGCTGATCCCGCAAAAGCTGATTGCCTTTGATGACGCGGTGCGCAGCACGTTGAAGGAAGAAGAAAAGCTGGTCAATTCCAGCGACTGGGGTTACGACGCGCAGGCGTTTGCCCGCTGGCGTCCTGAATATGGCTATTTCGCCAAACAGGCTGGCTTTAGCGTCGAAACCTCCGCCAGCAAAAAAGCGTTGTGGCAGGTCGTGAACCGGCTCGGCGGCAAAGAAGGCTACTTCTTTGGCAACATTTTGTGGAAAACGCGTGCGGCGTTAGATCTGCTGGTCGGCCATAAGCTGGCAAAAGGCCGACCACAACACCCGCTATTACAGGTTGGCGATACTGTCGATAGCTGGAAAGTTATCATTGTTGAACCCGAGAAACAGCTGACGCTGCTGTTTGGAATGAAAGCGCCGGGTTTGGGTCGCCTGAGCTTCACACTGGAAGATAAAGGCGATCACCGACGCATTGATGTACGCGCCTGGTGGCATCCGCACGGCATGCCTGGCCTCTTCTACTGGCTGTTGATGATCCCCGCCCACCTGTTCATTTTCAGAGGGATGGCGAAGCGTATTGCCAAACTTGCAGAACAAATCACAGACTAATGCGAAAAAGAGACTGTATTCTTTCATGTTTCCCATTGCATACAGACGTAATTCACGGAAGAATGCGCACGACGTTTTTTAAACACAGTGGATTGATATGAAGGTACTGGTTACCGGAGCCACCAGCGGCTTAGGCCGAAACGCGGTTGAGTTTTTATGCAGCAGAGGCGTCAGCGTCAGAGCCACCGGTCGCAACGAAGCGATGGGCAAGCTGCTGGAGAAAATGGGCGCAGAATTTGTGCATGCGGATTTGACCGAGCTGGTTTCTTCGCAGGCAAAAGTGATGCTTGCCGGCATCGACACGCTGTGGCACTGCTCCAGTTTTACCTCACCGTGGGGAACTCAGGAAGCCTTCGATCTGGCTAACGTTCGCGCTACTCGCCGCCTGGGCGAGTGGGCCGTGGCCTGGGGCGTGCGTAACTTCATTCATATCTCCTCGCCGTCGCTCTATTTTGATTATCACCACCATCGCGATATCAAAGAGGACTTTCGTCCGCACCGCTTCGCCAATGAATTTGCCCGCAGCAAAGCAGCTGGCGAAGACGTGATCGCGTTGCTGGCGCAGGCCAACCCGCAGACGCGTTTTACGGTATTGCGTCCGCAAAGCCTGTTCGGACCACACGATAAGGTCTTTATCCCGCGCCTGGCCCATATGATGTACCACTATGGCAGCATCCTGTTACCGCACGGTGGAAGTGCGCTGGTGGATATGACCTACTACGAAAATGCGGTGCACGCGATGTGGCTGGCAAGTCAGCAAGCCTGCGATAAGCTGCCTTCAGGTCGCGCGTACAACATTACCAACGGCGAGCATCGCACTCTGCGCAGCATTGTGCAGAAGCTCATCGACGAGCTGAATATTGATTGTCGGATCCGCTCAGTTCCCTACCCGATGTTGGACATGATTGCCCGCAGCATGGAGCGTTTGGGCAATAAATCGGCAAAAGAGCCAAAGCTGACGCATTACGGCGTCTCGAAGCTAAATTTTGATTTTACGCTGGATACTACCCGCGCTCAGGAAGAGTTGGGTTATAAGCCCATTGTGACGCTGGATGCAGGGATTGAACGTACCGCGGCCTGGCTGCGCGACCACGGTAAGCTACCGCGTTAACCATTGCCGGATGGCGGCGCAAGCGCCTTATCCGGCCTACAAAAAACCAGCCCAAATTAGCCGTAGGCCTGATAAGCGAAGCGCCATCAGGCATTGGTGTTCTACGTTAACCCTGCCCGTATTTTTCCAGTAACGCTTCGGCAATAGCCTGAGTTTCTGCGTCCGCCACGCCGTTCCACAACGTGGGGCGGAAGTGCATCTGGAAGGCCATAATCACCCGCTGCTGTTCGCGCGGCGTCATTTCAGATTTTACCTCATAGCCGTAACGCGACAGCAGATCGAGTAAAGATGCGGTTGCTACCGGCGTATGAGGCGCTCGCCCGGCAAGATAAAACGCCACACGCTGAGCATCCGGCCACGCGCCAATACCCTGTTCGGCCAGCACTTTCCATGGGAAAAGCGGTCCAGGATCGTCCTTACGTTGCGGCGCGATGTCCGCATGGGCTACCACGTTCTGCGGTTTGATGTCGTAGCGGGCGATAATATCTTTCGCCAATGGGATCAGCGCCTGAATCTGCGCGGGCTCAAACGGCGCAAAATATTTTATCCCTGCCGATTTTTGCCAGCCGCGGTTTTCCAGCTCAATGCCAATCGAGGTATCGTTAATACGCGTAGCGCCACGCCAGAAGCTAATCCCCGCATGCCAGGCCAGATCTTTTTCCGGCACCAGTTGCCAGATACGAGGTTTGCCGTGGTAGAGCGGCGGCACAGCCGGGATCAAATAATGCGAGCTGACGTTTTTATCGGTCAGCGTAGCCAGAGAAGAGTCAAAATCATCCGCCGTGTAATGGATAACCAGCACCTTAATGCGCGGGTAAGCAGCCTGCGCCTGACGGCGGGTATCTAACTGATACCCGTCTTTGTCGACAATGCCTTTTTCGCCAGCGCATCCCACCAGCAGCAGCGTAAATACCAGTAAATACAGCAGACGCTTCATCGGCGAGTTTTCACCGCAGTGCCGCTGACGCTCACCATCAGCATACTGCCGTCTTTGCCCACGGTTTCGTAATCGATATCGATACCGACAACCGCATCAGCGCCCAGCGCTTTGGCCTGTTCACCGAGCTCCTGAAAAGCAATTTCGCGCGCTTTTCGCAGCTCTTTTTCATACGCACCGGAACGACCGCCGACAATATCACGGATGCCAGCGAAGAAATCGCGGAAGATGTTCGCGCCTAAAATGGCTTCACCGGTAACAACACCGCAGTATTCCACGATGCTCTGCCCTTCCAGCGTAGGGGTAGTCGAAAACTGCATGGTTAATCTCCTTTTTGCGCTAAGAGCACGATCTCAAAAGCATTATCGAACCGATCCACTATCATTGAAAGGATATATTCTATCAACGTAGAACACTAATCGTAGAAAGCTAATAAGGAAATCATTATGCGCTACTCGAAACTCTCTCTGCTGGTTCCCTGTGCACTCCTTCTCAGCGCCTGTACTACCGTGACGCCGGTTTATAAAGATAACGGCGCGCGTAGCGGTTCATGCGTAGAAGGTGGGCCAGACAGCGTGGCTCAACAATTCTATGATTACCGTATTCAGCATCGAAACAACGATCTTACCGCCCTGCGCCCATACCTCAGCGACAACCTGGCAAAACTGCTGAACGATGCCAGCCGTGATAACGCGCATCGCGCTCTGTTTAACAGCGATCCGTTTTCCAGTCGTGCCACATTACCAGATAGCGCCAGCGTCGCCAGCGCATCAACCATTCCGAATAGTGATGCACGCAATATTCCGCTGCGCGTCGAACTCAAACAAGGCGATCAGAGCTGGCGCGATGAAGTGCTAATGATCCGCGAAGGCCAGTGCTGGGTGATCGATGATGTGCGTTATCTGGGCGGCAGCGTACACGCGCCAGCCGGGACGCTGCGCCAGTCTGTCGAAAACCGCTAACCGCCCCATTCACCGTCAAAATCATAAACCCCTTAAATTGTCTGGCATTCTGCATAGAATGCCGACAATTATTCTTGCCCACTGGTAGCCCCGCAATTTTGTGCTATGTTTAGATAAGAATGCGGTTTGCATTTAACTTTTAACGCATAAATATTGCATAACTATTCTGTCAAAGGTAGTATCTGCGGCTTCAATAGCTATCAGACTGCCAGTATCGAGTGTCAATGAGTATTCAATTAAACGGCATTAACTGCTTCTACGGCGCACATCAGGCGCTGTTCGATATCACGCTGGATTGCCCTCAGGGTGAAACACTGGTGTTACTTGGCCCAAGTGGAGCCGGGAAAAGCTCGCTACTGCGCGTACTCAACCTGCTTGAGATGCCGCGCTCGGGCACGCTCTCTATTGCGGGTAACCGTTTCGACTTCACGAAAACCCCGTCAGATAAAGCCATTCGGGATCTGCGCCAAAACGTGGGCATGGTCTTTCAGCAATATAATCTTTGGCCGCATCTCACGGTGGTGCAGAACCTGATTGAAGCGCCCTGCCGCGTACTGGGTCTGACAAAAGAGCAGGCGATGGCGCGTGCCGAGAAACTGCTGGAACGTCTGCGCCTGAAGCCATACAGCGATCGCTATCCGCTGCATCTCTCCGGCGGCCAGCAACAGCGTGTGGCTATTGCCCGCGCGTTGATGATGGAACCACAGGTGCTGCTGTTTGATGAGCCTACCGCAGCGCTTGACCCGGAAATCACCGCCCAAATCGTCAGCATCATTCGTGAGCTGGCGGAAACCAATATTACTCAGGTGATCGTTACCCACGAAGTGGAAGTTGCTCGTAAAACGGCCAGTCGCGTGGTGTACATGGAAAACGGTCATATCGTCGAGTTTGGGGATGCGAGCTGCTTTGCCAACCCGCAAACCGAAGCGTTTAAAAACTATCTTTCTCACTAAGATTCGGGACAATACAATGAAAAAAGTTCTGATTGCCGCGCTAATCGCAGGTTTTAGCCTTTCCGCTACCGCAGCCCAAACCATTCGTTTCGCCACCGAAGCGTCTTATCCTCCATTTGAATCGATCGATGCTAACAACAAGATCGTAGGCTTTGACGTTGATCTGGCGAATGCGCTGTGTAAAGAGATTGACGCCACATGTACCTTCACCAATCAGGCCTTCGACAGCCTGATCCCGAGCCTGAAATTCCGTCGTTTTGACGCGGTGATGGCCGGTATGGACATCACGCCTGAACGTGAAAAACAGGTTCTGTTCACCACTCCTTATTACGACAACTCTGCGCTGTTTGTTGGCCAACAGGGTAAATACACCAGCATTGATCAGCTGAAAGGCAAAAAAGTCGGTGTTCAAAACGGTACTACGCACCAGAAATTCATCATGGATAAACATCCGGAAGTGACTACCGTGCCGTATGACAGCTATCAGAATGCCAAACTCGATCTGCAAAACGGTCGTATTGACGGCGTCTTTGGTGATACCGCAGTAGTAACGGAATGGCTGAAAGACAATCCGAAACTGGCCGCGGTTGGCGACAAAGTCACGGATAAAGATTACTTCGGTACCGGTCTGGGCATTGCTGTGCGCCAGGGTAATACCGAGCTGCAGCAGAAATTTAACGCTGCGCTGGAAAAAGTGAAGAAAGATGGGACTTACGAGACTATCTACAACAAATGGTTCCAGAAGTAATATTTGATGAATGAATTTTTTCCTTTAGCAAGCGCCGCCGGGATGACCGTCGGCCTTGCCGTTTGTGCGCTGATCATCGGCCTCGCGCTCGCCATGTTTTTTGCCGTCTGGGAGTCAGTAAAATGGCGCCCGGTGGCATGGGCGGGTTCGGCCCTGGTCACCATTCTGCGCGGGTTACCAGAAATTCTGGTGGTTCTGTTTATCTATTTCGGCTCCTCACAGTTGCTACTGACGCTGGCCGATGGCTTTACGATCAATCTCGGATTTGTACAAATTCCGGTGCAGATGCAGATCGAAAACTTCGACGTCAGCCCGTTCCTGTGCGGTGTGATTGCGCTGTCATTGCTGTATGCCGCTTACGCGTCGCAAACGCTGCGTGGCGCGCTGAAGGCCGTACCACTCGGGCAATGGGAGTCAGGTCAGGCATTAGGTTTATCTAAAACCGCGATTTTCTTTCGCCTGGTGATGCCGCAAATGTGGCGTCACGCGCTGCCGGGGCTCGGTAACCAGTGGCTGGTATTGCTGAAAGATACCGCGCTGGTCAGCCTTATCAGCGTGAACGATCTGATGCTGCAAACCAAGAGCATCGCTACCCGTACCCAGGAACCCTTTACCTGGTACATTGTGGCGGCCGCTATTTACCTGGTGATTACACTGGTGAGTCAGTACATTCTCAAACGCATTGACCTGCGCGCGACACGTTTTGAGCGGAGACCGGGCTGATGCTTGAGTATTTACCTGAATTGTTGAAAGGGCTACATACCAGCCTGACGCTGACGGTCGCCTCCATCGTAGTTGCTCTGGTGCTGGCGCTGATTTTCACTGTCATCCTGACGCTTAAGACGCCGATTGTGGTCTGGCTGGTTCGCGCCTATATCACGTTGTTTACCGGTACACCGCTGCTGGTGCAAATTTTCCTGATCTACTACGGACCAGGGCAGTTCCCTGCGCTGCAGGAATATCCGGTGCTCTGGCATTTGCTGTCAGAACCGTGGCTGTGCGCGTTAATCGCGCTGTCCTTAAACAGTGCGGCCTATACCACGCAACTGTTTTACGGTGCGATTCGAGCAATCCCGGAAGGCCAGTGGCAGTCCTGTGGTGCGCTGGGGATGAGCAAAAAGGATACGCTGGCAATTCTGTTGCCGTACGCCTTTAAACGCGCCCTCTCCTCGTATTCCAACGAAGTGGTGCTGGTATTTAAAAGTACCTCACTGGCTTACACCATCACCCTGATGGAAGTTATGGGTTATAGCCAGCTGCTGTACGGTCGTACTTATGACGTGATGGTATTCGGTGCTGCGGGTGTGATTTACCTGATCGTCAACGGCTTGCTGACGCTGATGATGCGCTTAATCGAACGTAAAGCGCTGGCGTTTGAACAGCGTAATTAAGCCGAATAACTGCATAAACTGAAAAACACAAGACGGGCAAGTGTCACAATTGCCCGTCTTTTTTTATGCCAATAAAAATATTTAATCATTTTTATTGCATACAAATTCATTAAATGGCATTGTTAATCCACGCCGCAGACACGGTAAATAATCATAAGATTGACAGACGGGAGTTCCACCATGAAAAAGTTAGTACTGGCCGCATTACTTGCTACTTTCGCCGCTGGCGCCTCAGCTGCAGATAAAATTAATTTCGGTGTATCAGCGACTTACCCGCCATTTGAGTCGCTGGACGCCAGCAATAAAATTGTCGGTTTTGACATCGATCTGGCGACGGCGCTGTGCAAACAAATGCAGGCTGACTGTACTTTCACCAATCACGCTTTTGACAGCCTGATCCCCGCGCTGAAATTCAAAAAATATGATGCGGTGATTTCCGGCATGGACATCACGCCTGAACGTAGCAAGCAGGTTTCCTTCACCCAGCCGTACTATGCCAACTCAGCGCTGGTAATTGCGAAGAAAGACACCTATAAAAGCTTTGATGATCTGAAAGGCAAACGTATTGGGATGGAAAACGGCACCACGCACCAGAAATACCTGCAGGACAAACATCCTGAAGTAAAAACCGTGGCCTACGACAGCTATCAGAATGCGATTATCGACCTGAAAAATGGCCGTATTGATGGCGTATTTGGCGACACTGCCGTCGTCAATGAGTGGCTGAAAACTAATCCACAGTTAGGTTCTGCAACGGCAAAAGTCACCGATCCGCAATACTTTGGTACGGGTCTTGGCATTGCTGTTCGCCCGGATAACAAAGCCCTGCTGGAAAAACTGAACAGTGCGCTGGCCGCCATCAAAGCGGACGGCACGTACCAGAAAATCAGTGACCAGTGGTTCCCACAGTAACCTCAGTTTTATTTAAAAAGCCGCGACCAGCGGCTTTTATATAGCTATTTTCCCATGCGGGATACAACGTGAACACCTGACCTCACCAACAATGTTAGCCACGCCATCAGTCCGTTGTGCTCATAGGGGTACAAAAAACAAAGCCCGGTTTCCCGGGCCTTGAAGACGCAAAACAGATCAGTTGTAAGCATTGAGCGTCCGCTGACACAGTGCCGAGCGAACGCAATCATCTTTGTTGAATCGAACGATCCCAATCATGTCATCTTCTTCGAAACGGGCCAGCGCATCGCTTAGCCCTGAACGAACATGAGCGGGGAGATCGCACTGGGTAATATCCCCATTCACAATCACCGTCACATTCTCTCCGAGGCGAGTCAAAAACATCTTCATTTGCGCAGCAGTCACATTCTGAGCCTCATCCAGAATAACAACAGCATTTTCAAATGTACGTCCCCGCATATACGCGAACGGCGCGATTTCTACCTTACCAATCTCAGGTCGCAGGCAATATTGCATAAAGGAGGCTCCCAGACGTTTTACCAGCACGTCATAAACCGGACGAAAATAGGGAGCGAACTTCTCGGAGACATCCCCAGGTAAGAAGCCGAGGTCTTCATCAGCTTGCAGAACTGGACGGGTTACAATGATCCTGTCCACATCTTTGTGGATCAGGGCTTCTGCTGCTTTCGCCGCGCTGATCCAGGTTTTACCACACCCGGCTTCACCGGTGGCGAAGATCAGCTGCTTGCTCTCGATAGCATTCAGGTAGTGCGCCTGAGCTTCATTTCGCGCCGTGATCGGTGTGGCGTCGCGGCTATCACGCGCCATACCAATCGTTTCTACGCCGCCCATCTGCACAAGCGAGGTGACCGATTCATCTTCGCGCTGTTTATGGCTACGCGAATCCCGCCTCAGCACACGTTTTGCTTCGCGACGAGCTTTGATCACTGCTTTTTGTCTTCCCATGGATAGCACCTTGAGTTGTAGGTATACATCACACGCGCCGTTGGCGGCACGATTATGCGCACGAACATCTGAGGGTTGGCTTCCTTGTAAGCCATTGCCTGCCTTCGGATAAGACGCCATACACGGCTACGCGCACCGTACAGGGTGTCAGTTACAAGGATAAGAAGTGAAAGGGAGAGAGATTTAACGGTGACGAGATGGCTACCGGAAGAGAAACGTCCGCGTAAGGGACTGCAATAACGTTGAAAAACATGTCCAGTACAGGACTTTTCCATTCGCGATCTCCATAGTGAACGACTATCACCGCCGGGAACTACCGCTATTACTTATAATTACATCATAACCCTTCGTTAATGCAACAATGCTTTTACTTATTGTTAACTTAATTTCATCTTATCGCCAGCAACAGTCTCTTGCAGAGAGATGACAGAATTATTTCAGTCGCCGCCGATCATGAAAAATAATTTTTTCATTCATCAGAGTGTCAGGAAATGCCCCGCCGCACTGCGGGGCACAATCATCATGCTTCGAGCAGGGCCTGTCCCAGATAATGGTCTGCAGTTTTGACGCCCGGCAAGGCAAAGAAGTATCCCCCACCAATAGGTTTGACATACTCCTCAAGCGCTTCACCGTTCAGGCGTTTTTGCACCGTCAAAAACCCTTTTTCCAGGTCGTGCTGATAGCAAACAAACAACAGTCCCATATCCAGTTGACCAGAATTGGTCACGCCGAGCGAATAGCTGTAGCCACGGCGCATCATCAAACTGGAGTCAGTCTCTTTGGTGCGCGGATTTGCCAGACGGATATGGCTGTCGAGTGCAATTACCTCGCCTTCGGGATCGTTGGCGTAATCCGGCACATCATGCTCGTGCTGCATACCCAGCGGTGCGCCGGTATGTTTATCGCGGCCGAAAATCGTTTGCTGCTCTTTAAGCGGCGTACGGTCCCAGAATTCCACGCGGAACTGGATGAGCCTGACGGCCTGATAGCTACCATCTTGTGCCCATGCCGGTTCCCCCTGCTCCGCAGTGACCCACACCACGTTTTGCATCAGCGTTGCATTGGCTGCGTCGGGATTCGCGGTTCCATCCTTAAATCCCAGCAAATTGACAGGTGTCTCTTTACCTTTACTGCGTGCGGCGTGGTCGGAAATAAACCCTTCCCGCTTCCAGCGCACGCTGAGCAGATCAGGCGTGTGCTTAATGATATCGCGCAGCGCATGGATAACGGTGTCCTGCGTGTTGGCGCAAATCTGCAACAGCAAATCGCCATGACATAACGCTGCATCCAGTGAGTCATTCGGAAAACGCGTCATTTTTTGCAGTTTTTTCGGCATCTGTGCTTTCAGACCAAAGCGATCATCAAACAGTGAAGAGCCAACCGACAGCGTCATCGTCAGATTATCCGGCGCTATGTATGCCCCAAGAATACCGGAATCCATTGGCGGTAAACGTGGATTCGGCGTTTCTGGCGCCGGCCCACCGGTGGTTAGAAACGCAAACCGGCTGGTTAGTAAACGAAACAGACGCTCAAGATCAGCCTTATCACTGGCGAGCACATCAAACGCCACCAGCATCATTGAGGCTTGCTGCGGCGTCAGGATCCCGGCCTGGTGCTGGCCATAAAACGGTTGTTGTTCACTGCGTGCATCAGGTGACAGTGTTCCCGGCGCGCTTTGCGTTTTTTGCGCGTGAGCGACCGGGCATCCACCCGCCAGCGCCAGCGCCCCACCCAGGGCGCCCATCCCTTTCAGTAAACGTCGGCGTGACGGTTCGCTCACGCCGTTTTCATTATCTTGCTGCATAGTGCTTAATCCAGACCCAGAACACCGCGTAATTGCGACAAGTCTTCCGCCAGCGTCGTGATTGGCCCTTTCAGCGCATTGCGATCGGCATCGGTCAGTTTGTCATAGGTATCAAAACCGTCTTTGGTACGGTACTTGCTCAGAATGGTATCGACTTTTTTGAAGTTCGCATCCACCTTCGCCAGCAGTTCAGCATTGGATTTTTGTAATTGAGGACGCAGGAGATCGACAATTTTCTGCGCACCATCGACGTTGGCCTGGAAATCCCACAGATCGGTATGGCTGTAGCGATCTTCTTCCCCACTGATTTTGCTGGCAGCAACTTCTTCAATCAGCCCTGCTGCTCCGCCAACCACTTTAGACGGTGGGAAAGCCAGCTCGCTAATACGCGTTTGCAGGTCAAGAACATCACTGTTTAATTGGTCGGCGTACTTGTCCATACCTTTAGTGGTATTGTCGCCAAACAGCGCTTTCTCCAGGCGGTGGAAGCCGGTGAATTTCGGATCGGCGGCTTTTTGCTCATAATCATCTTCACGCGCATCAATGCTGCCGTCGAGATCGGAGAACAATTCGGCAATTGGCTCAATACGCTCATAATGCTGACGGGTTGGCGCATACAGCGATTTCGCTTTTTCCAGATCACCTGCTTTAATGGCATCCGTGAAGGCTTTCGTGCCTGTCACCAGTTGCGCGGTTTCTGCCGTTACATAGGCTTTGTATTCAGTAATCGCGCCGCTCAGACTCAGCAGAGCGTCGCTGTGCGCGGCATCTGCCGTTGCAGTCCCCTTCACGATCAGCTTGCCTTTCGGGTTGGTCAGCAGACCGCAGGTCATATCATATTCACCCGGCTGCAGGTTAGCCGTCATTTTCTGGCTAAAACCGGGCGCAATGTTTTCGCGCTCTTCAACCACCATAACGCCTTTAAGAATTTCCCACTCCAGCGCTTTCTGGCTGTGGTTCTGGATGATGAACTGCGTTTTCCCGGCGTTAACCGTGATCGTCATCGGTTCACACTGTTTGTCGTTAACCGTGACTTTCACCTGCGGAATATCGGCGGCTTGTGCAGAAAAAGCGGATGCAAACAGCGCGGCAATACCCAACTGCAGCGCACTACGGCGAAAATTAAACGTCATAACCTATCCCTATAAATAAGTATGTTGTAACTAAAAAGTATTCTGCATCGCGTTTTTATCAAGGTGCGGTACGCGATGCCGTAGTGCCTGAACGCGGCGGTAGTGCAAACATAATCAACGCCGGAATCAGGTAGATAAACCAGACAGCAACTTCACTAACGCTTGGCGCTTCCTGATAACCGAAGATCCCTTCCATCAATGTGCCAAACAGCGAATGCGTTGACAGAACGCTGCTCATATCAAACGCCACGTCCTGGAAATGATTCCATAACCCGGCTTCGTGGAATGCACGAATGGCCCCCGCAGCAAGACCTGCGGCAACCAACAAAATGAACAGGCTGGTCCATTTAAAGAAAGCCCCGAGATTGAGGCGAATCCCGCCGAGATAAATCAGATAACCCAGTACCACCGCGGTAGCCAGTCCCAGTATCGCACCTAGCGGTGGCCAAATACCCACATCCTGCTGAAATGCCGCCAGCAGGAAGAAGACAGACTCCAGCCCTTCACGGGCAACGGCAAAAAAGACCATCATCACCAGCGCCCAGCCATGATGATTGCCTTTCTGTAACGCGTTATCGACAGCCTGTTCCAGTTGTACTTTGACATTGCGCGATACTTTACGCATCCAGAAGACCATCCAGGTCAGAATCACCACGGCAATGAGCGCCACGATACCTTCAAACAGCTCCTGTTCTTTTTGCGGAAATTCACCGGTGGTTTCGTTGATGAAAATGCCTAACGCCAGGCACAACGCCGCCGCCAGCAACACACCAATCCACATCACGCCAATCCAGCGGCCACGCTGAGTCCGTTTCAGGTAGCTGGCAATCAGGCTGACAATCAGCGCGGCCTCTAACCCTTCGCGCAACATAATTAGAAATGGAACAAACATGCGAAGTACCCTTTAACGTTATTCTCAGTCAACTGATGCAAAGAAAAGTAAATTACAGTGATAGTGATTATCATTACAGCAAAGAAAAACTCAAGCAGAATGTTTTGAGAATGATGACTGAATGTAAAAGGTTAGGTAGGTAACGGTTATGACGGTTTTACGACCGGGTCAATAAAAAAGCCCGCACACGGCGGGCTTGAGGACAGAGGCTGATTATTCTTCCTGCAAACGCGACGGCGGTGCTGAATGATAATGCGCATCAGCCTCGGCAAAACGTTTCTGCATTGCTGCTGATGGCGCTTTCCCCCACAGACTGAAGACCACAATCCCGATGCTGCCGAACACGAAGCCCGGGATGATTTCATACAGGCCCAACCAGGCAAACTGCTTCCAGACGATAACCGTCACTGCACCAATGACCATCCCTGCCAGTGCGCCGTTACGGGTCATACGCGACCACATTACGGAGAACAGAACAACCGGACCAAAGGCAGCACCAAAGCCAGCCCAGGCGTAGCTCACCAGGCCGAGCACACGGTTCTCTGGGTTTGCCGCCAGCGCGATGGACACCAGCGCCACGACCAGCACCATGATACGCCCAATCCATACCAGCTCTTTCTGGCTGGCATTTTTACGCAGGAACGCTTTGTACAAATCTTCGGTAATCGCACTGGAGCATACCAGCAGCTGGCAGCTCAGCGTCGACATCACCGCTGCAAGGATCGCAGACAACAGAATACCGGCAATCCATGGATTGAACAGGATCTGCGCCAGTTCAATAAACACACGCTCAGCATTCTGGTTCACGGCACCCGCCAACGACGGGTTGTTATTGAAGTAAGCAATGCCGAAGAACCCAACGGCAACCGCGCCAGCCAGACACAGAATCATCCAGGTCATACTAATGCGACGTGCGTGGACAATGCTATGGTGAGAATCTGCCGCCATAAAGCGCGCCAGAATATGCGGCTGACCGAAATAGCCCAGTCCCCATCCCATCAGGGAAATGATGGCAACAAAGTTAAGCCCTTTGAACATATCCACGTTCTCAATGCTCTTTTGTTTAATCACTTCCAGCGAATCATCAAACCCACCCACGCCAATAATAACCATCACCGGCGTCAGGATCAGGGCGAAGATCATCAGGCTGGCCTGGACGGTATCGGTCCAGCTTACTGCCAGGAAACCACCGATAAAGGTGTAAATGATCGTCGCGGCCGCGCCCGCCCACAGCGCGGTTTCGTAGCTCATACCAAAGGTGCTTTCGAATAAACGCGCCCCTGCCACAATACCTGAAGCACAATAGATGGTGAAAAACAGCAGGATAACCAGTGCTGAGATAATTCGCAGGATACGACTTTTATCTTCAAAACGGCCGGTAAAATAATCCGGCAACGTCAGCGCGTTGTTATTGTATTCGGTGTGTACGCGTAAACGCCCGGCCACCAGTTTCCAGTTGATCCATGCCCCTAATACCAGACCGATAGCGATCCAACTTTCTGAAATCCCCGACAGGAAAATCGCGCCAGGCAGCCCCATCAGCAGCCAGCCGCTCATGTCAGATGCCCCGGCGGACAACGCCGTTACGAACGGACCCAGACTGCGTCCACCCAGAATATAATCGTCAAAGTTTTTGGTCGAACGCCAAGCAATAAACCCTATCAATATCATGCCGAAAATATAGACACAGAATGTCACTAACATCGGTGTGCTAATAGCCATCAAAACTCTCCAAAATTATGTATCAGCAATGCCGTGGCTTGCCGTTTTATTACCCTGCCGGAACGTGGCAAAGATATCTATGTTGACCAGGGCGACCGTATCCTGCCGGAAGCGATGGTTATTCACAATCGATTTAACACACCATTTACATCAAATTTGATCCAGAGTAGATAGCATTTTTCTGTAGGTTGCACTTTCTCACATTTTTTTCGGTTGCACCTTTTAAAAGTGTTAACTACCGCAGAGAAAAAGATTTTGTAATTTTTACAGCCCACATCATAAAACTCACATTTATTAACATTTCATTCATTTCCAAGCTTGCAAACCAAGTCACATTTAACACGGTTGCACAAAGTTGCAACATAGTGGATATTTCTCGGTAACTATCAGACCCGTATTTCAGTACAACAGGAGTAAACGGCATGGGAACCACCACGATGGGGGTTAAGCTGGATGACGCCACTCGCGAGCGTATTAAAACAGCAGCATCACGAATCGATCGCACGCCACATTGGCTGATCAAACAAGCCATCTTTAATTATCTCGAAAGACTGGAAAATGACGACGCGCTTCCTGAACTACCGGCCCTGCTGGCGGGTGCCGCGAATGAGGGTGAGGAGCCAACCACGCCGCAGAATGAAGCGCACCAGCCTTTCCTTGAATTTGCCGAGCAGATCCTGCCGCAGTCAGTTTCCCGCGCAGCAATCACCGCCGCGTACCGCCGCGCCGAAACCGACGCAGTGCCGATGCTGATGGAGCAGGCTCGTCTGCCGCAACCCATCGCTGAGCAAGCGCACAAGCTGGCGTACGATCTGGCCGACAAACTGCGTAACCAGAAAACCGCCAGCGGCCGCGCCGGGATGGTACAAGGTTTATTGCAGGAGTTCTCCCTTTCTTCACAGGAAGGCGTCGCGCTGATGTGTCTGGCCGAAGCCCTGTTACGTATTCCTGATAAGGCAACCCGCGATGCGTTAATCCGCGACAAAATCAGCAACGGCAACTGGCAATCGCACATTGGACGCAGCCCGTCACTTTTCGTCAACGCGGCGACCTGGGGGCTGTTATTTACCGGTCGTCTGGTTTCTACGCATAATGAAGCCAGCCTTTCACGCTCACTCAACCGTATTATCGGCAAGAGCGGTGAACCACTGGTGCGTAAAGGCGTCGACATGGCGATGCGTTTGATGGGGGAGCAGTTTGTCACCGGAGAGACTATCGCCGAAGCGCTGGCTAACGCGCGTAAGCTGGAAGAAAAAGGTTTCCGCTACTCTTATGACATGCTGGGTGAAGCGGCTCTAACCGCCGCTGATGCCCAGGCTTATATGGTGTCGTACCAACAGGCAATCCACGCCATTGGTAAAGCCTCAAATGGTCGCGGCATCTATGAAGGGCCGGGCATTTCTATCAAGCTGTCGGCGTTGCATCCGCGTTATAGCCGCGCGCAGTATGACCGCGTGATGGATGAGCTTTATCCGCGCCTGAAGTCGCTGACCCTGCTGGCACGCCAGTATGACATCGGTATCAATATCGATGCTGAAGAGGCAGACCGACTGGAAATCTCCCTCGATCTGCTGGAAAAACTGTGCTTTGAACCTGAGCTGGCGGGCTGGAACGGTATCGGCTTTGTTATTCAAGCCTACCAGAAGCGCTGCCCGTATGTTATCGACTACCTGATTGACCTCGCCACGCGCAGCCGCCGTCGCCTGATGATCCGCCTGGTTAAGGGCGCCTACTGGGATAGCGAAATCAAACGCGCACAGATGGACGGTCTGGAAGGCTATCCGGTTTACACCCGTAAGGTGTACACCGACGTTTCCTATCTGGCCTGTGCGAAAAAACTGCTTGCTGTACCGAATCTGATCTACCCACAGTTTGCCACCCACAACGCGCATACGCTGGCGGCCATTTATCAGTTAGCGGGTCAAAACTACTATCCAGGTCAGTATGAGTTCCAGTGTCTGCACGGTATGGGCGAACCGCTGTATGAGCAGGTCACCGGCAAAGTCGCTGATGGCAAACTGAACCGTCCATGCCGCATTTATGCACCGGTCGGCACGCACGAAACGCTGCTGGCGTACCTGGTGCGTCGTCTGCTGGAAAACGGCGCCAACACCTCATTCGTCAACCGTATTGCAGACACCACCCTGCCGCTGGACGAACTGGTTGCCGATCCAGTCGAAGCCGTTGAAAAACTGGCACAGCAGGAAGGTCAGGCCGGGCTGCCGCATCCGAAGATTGCCCTGCCACGTGACCTGTACGGTAAAGGCCGGGAAAACTCAGGCGGACTGGATTTAGCTAACGAACATCGTCTGGCCTCGCTGTCCTCTGCCCTGCTCAACAGCGCGCTGCAAAAATGGCACGCTAAGCCAATACTCGAACAACCGGTCGCTGACGGTGAAATGACGCCCGTCGTCAACCCGGCCGAACCGAAAGACATTGTCGGTTACGTGCGTGAAGCGACTCACAGCGAAGTGGAACAGGCATTACAGAACGCGGTAAATAACGCGCCGATCTGGTTCGCCACACCGCCACAAGAGCGCGCCGCTATTTTGCATCGCGCCGCCGTGCTGATGGAAGGTCAGATGCAGCAGTTGATTGGCATCCTGGTGCGAGAAGCGGGTAAAACCTTCAGCAACGCCATTGCGGAAGTACGCGAAGCGGTCGACTTCCTGCACTATTATGCCGGCCAGGTGCGCGATGACTTCGATAATGAAACCCATCGTCCGTTAGGCCCGGTGGTCTGTATCAGCCCATGGAACTTCCCGCTGGCTATTTTCACCGGACAGATTGCTGCCGCACTGGCGGCGGGCAATAGCGTGCTGGCGAAACCTGCGGAGCAAACCCCACTGATTGCCGCCCAGGGCATCGCAATCTTGCTTGAAGCGGGAGTCCCGCCGGGCGTGGTGCAACTGTTGCCTGGTCAGGGTGAAACGGTCGGGGCGCAGCTCACTTCCGATGAGCGCGTACGCGGCGTGATGTTTACCGGCTCCACGGAAGTCGCCACGCTGTTACAACGCAATATCGCGACCCGCCTGGATGCTCAGGGACGTCCAATCCCGCTTATCGCCGAAACCGGCGGGATGAACGCCATGATCGTCGACTCCTCCGCGCTGACGGAACAGGTGGTGGTCGACGTCCTGGCCTCTGCCTTTGACAGCGCCGGGCAGCGCTGCTCCGCGCTTCGCGTCCTGTGTCTGCAGGACGATGTAGCCGACCATACGCTGAAAATGCTGCGCGGCGCGATGGCGGAATGCCGCATGGGTAACCCGGGCCGCCTGACCACCGATATTGGACCGGTTATCGATGAAGAAGCCAAAGCCAATATTGAGCGCCATATTCAGGCCATGCGCGCCAAAGGGCGTCCGGTGTTCCAGGCCGTGCGCGAAAATAGCGACGATGCGCGGGAATGGCAAACCGGTACCTTTATCGCCCCGACGCTTATTGAGCTGGAAAGCTTCGATGAATTACAAAAAGAGGTGTTTGGTCCGGTACTGCACGTCGTGCGTTACACCCGTAATAATCTGGGCAGCCTGATTGAACAAATTAATGCCTCCGGCTACGGTCTGACGCTGGGCGTGCACACCCGCATCGATGAAACCATCGCCCAGGTCACGGGATCGGCACATGTGGGTAACCTGTACGTTAACCGCAATATGGTCGGTGCCGTTGTCGGCGTACAGCCATTCGGTGGCGAAGGCTTGTCAGGCACCGGACCCAAAGCGGGTGGACCGCTGTATCTGTACCGCCTGCTGGCTAACCGTCCGGAAAATGCGTTAGGCATTACGCTTACGCGTCAGGATGCAGACTACCCTGTCGATGCACAGCTTAAATCAGCGCTGATTCAACCGCTGGAAGCGCTCACCGCATGGGCAATCGATCGCCCGTCGCTGCATGCGCTCTGTCAGCAGTTTGGCGAACTGGCACAGGCCGGAACGCAACGCCTGCTGCCAGGACCAACCGGCGAGCGCAATACCTGGACGCTGTTGCCGCGCGAACGCGTGCTGTGTATCGCCGATGATGAGCAGGATGCACTGGTACAGGTTGCCGCGGTGGCTTCCGTAGGTAGCTTAATCTTGTGGCCTGATGATGCATTCCATCGCGACCTGGCAAAACGTCTGCCAACTGCGGTTTCCGGGCGTATTCAGTTTGCCAAATCGGACAACATCACCTCGCAGCCGTTTGATGCCGTTATCTTCCACGGCGATTCCGACCAGCTACGCGCATTGTGCGAAGCTGTGGCAGCCCGCGAAGGGGCGATTGTTTCGGTACAAGGATTTGCCCGTGGCGAAAGCAATATTCTGCTGGAGAGGCTGTACATTGAACGTTCCCTGAGCGTCAATACCGCCGCTGCCGGGGGGAACGCCAGCCTGATGACAATCGGCTAAGGTTGTGGTTAATTAAGGCTCCGGCAACGGAGCCTTTTTTATGAAGCCAGAGGGAAGCATGAAACGAATTGTACTGACCTGTGCCGCACTGCTGCTAAGCAGTCACGCACTGGCGGATGACTGCGCCAACGCAAACAACCAAATTGAAATGAATACCTGCGCCGCTGAGCAGTATAAGACGGCCGACGCAAAGCTAAATGATACTTATCAGAATGCACTGAAGCGCGCCGCCCCCACCCAACGTGATTTACTGAAAAAAGCACAGGTCGCATGGATTACCCTGCGCGATGCAGACTGCGCATTGATCAGTTCAGGCACAGAAGGCGGCAGCATACAGTCGATGATCACCAGCCAGTGTTTAACGGACAAAACCAACGAGCGCGAAGCGTTTCTCGCCTCGCTCTTACAGTGCGAAGAGGGTGACTTAAGCTGCCCGTTACCGCCGGCAGGTTAACGCACGCGGATCCCTTCAATAATCATCCGCTGTACGCTCTCAACGGTTTGGTTAAAAAAGGCTTCATCACGCAGCGTTGCGCCCGTCACTGCCTCTACCTGTGGGGCAAAATCGGCGTAATGCTGGGTTGAAGCCCAAATCATAAAAATCAGATGATGCGGATCGACCGGCGCCAGCTTCCCGCTTTTAATCCACCCAGCAATCAGCGCAGATTTCTCATCAATCAGCGTTTTGAGATCGCCAGTTAACTCAGCCATCAACAACGGCGCGCCTGCCAGCATTTCCATACAAAATAGTCGCGATGCCTGGGGATAATCGCGGGACACTTCCAGTTTGAGTCGGATGTACTCTTTAATCGCCGACAGTGGCGCAAAGTCCTCGCGAAAGGCCTTCAGCGGTGCCAGCCAGATATCGAGGATCTGGCGTAATACGGCAATATAGAGCACTTCTTTAGAAGGGTAGTAATAAAGCAGATTCGTTTTAGACACCCCCGCCAGTTCCGCAATCTGCTCCAGACGCGTGCCATGAATGCCATACTGGGAAAAGACATTTAATGCCGCGGTTAAGATAGCCTGGCGTTTTGCACTCACGGCCTGCGAGCGTTTACCTGTTTTTTTCTCTGCGCCTTGAGCCATGCACCCTCTCCTTGTTCTGAGGGCGCCAGCATAACAAATCGCACACTGAAACGTTAAATTAAAGCGACTCGGGCGGAGCCTCCTGCTGGACGGCTTTCTTCTTTTTGAACTTGAGTTCGCTGACCAGTACGCCAATGATAATGAATGCCGCCCCCAACAGAGCAAGCAGCGGCAGGCGTTCCCCTGCGAGTCGACCAAAAATCCCCGCCCATACAGGCTCACCGGTATAGATTACCGTTGCGCGTGTCGGCGAAACGCTGCGCTGCGCCCAGTTCATGGTGACCTGAATAATCGCGCTGAAAATCCCCAGCCCCAGCGCCACCACCAGCAATCCGGTAGACATTGGCGGTACGGTCTCTCCGGCTGGGGCCATTGCAATAAACGCCACGATTGAAGCAGTTGCCAGTTGTACCACCGTTACCCGCCGCACATCCACTTTTCCCGCCCACGCGCTAATCAGGATAATTTCCGCCGCAATCGCCACCGCGCCGGCGAGCGTGATCCACTCGCCTTCGCCTAAAGCCAGCAAATTGCCTCCTGGCCCGGCGAGAAAAATCAACCCGATAAAAGCCAGCACAATGCCGACACACGGCATCAGTCCGGGCATACGTCCCAGACACAGCCATTGTAAAAGCGGTACCAGTGGCACGTACATCGCAGTAATAAACGCCGATTTACTGCTGGGAATAAACTGTAGTCCCCAGGTTTGCAGACTATAGCCCAGCGCAATGGCGATACCGATTGCCACGCCTGCTTTGAATTCCAGCCACGTTAGCTTATGCAATGTGCGTAACGACAAAAGCGCGACCGCCAGCGCGGCGGTGGCAAAACGCACGCCGACAAAGAAAAAGGGACCGCTCAGCGTGACAGCATATTGCACAGCCAAAAACGTTCCGCCCCAGAACATGGTGATCACAATGAGGATCGCCTCCTGGGGTTTAACAGAGAAGGAATAACGAGAAAGTAATGACATGAGACACCCGATTATCTGAATGTCATTAGTCTGCGTTGCGTTTTGTTACAGTTCAACCTTGCAGACAAAAAAAACCGCCGGAACGACCCGGCGGCGGGGGCGACGTAACGTCTGTCTCTGAACACTCAGCCGTCACGATATCTCTAACAGACAGCCCGACAATTACGATTTGTTATTGCCGTGACTATTCTTGCCCCCTTTTTTTCCTGCTTCTGAAGCGCGTTGCGGGTCATTCTTGAAGTTGCCCCCGCTGTGCTGGCCACCTTTTCGACCTGCTTCTGATGCTCTTTCGCGGTCTTCCGCAAAGTTGCCGGAACCGCCCCGATGGTTTGCCATTACTGACCTCCGTCATTGATTAGCCATCATATTGCATAGGTACTGAGGAGTGATACCTCACGCAGCGCAAGGGCCGTGCCCTGATTTTTACTGCGTGGGATTAAGCATAGTGAAGAGTAACCGGATAACCGGCGAACTGTAATATTCTGCAACAGGAATGGCCGCCAGATGTTAATAATCGCGGCATGAAATCAATAAGTCTTTCTTATGGCTACCAAATTCCGCTCGGTTAAAAATGTATCATTTTGCAACAAAAACAGTTGTTATAAAAATTGTTATAAATCAAAGAAGTGATTGTGAAATTTGCACTCCTGGCCGTACGTCATATCTTTAAAGGGAGGTAGCGAATCGCTACGGACACAGTTAACTCGAGGAGTAGTGTAAAATGGCAAAAGTTCTGGTGCTTTATTATTCCATGTACGGACACATTGAAACTATGGCCCATGCAGTCGCAGAAGGCGCAAATAAGGTAGATGGCGCGGAAGTGATTATTAAGCGCGTACCAGAGACCATGCAGCCTGAGATTTTCCTCAAGGCTGGCGGCAAAACCCAAAACGCACCAGTCGCCACCCCGCAAGAACTGGCTGATTACGACGCCATTATTTTTGGTACCCCGACACGCTTTGGCAATATGTCCGGCCAGATGCGCACCTTCCTCGACCAGACTGGCGGACTGTGGGCTTCTGGCGGCCTTTACGGCAAACTCGCCAGCGTATTTAGCTCAACAGGCACTGGCGGCGGTCAGGAACAAACCATTACATCAACCTGGACAACACTTGCCCACCATGGGATGGTGATTGTACCCATCGGTTATGCGGCGCAAGAACTGTTTGATGTCTCACAAGTTCGTGGAGGCACACCTTACGGCGCAACGACCATCGCCGGAGGCGACGGCTCTCGTCAGCCAAGTCAGGAAGAGTTATCTATCGCCCGCTATCAGGGTGAATATGTCGCGGGTCTGGCAGTAAAACTCAACGGCTAATCTTCAACAGGAGGATTCGAATGCCAACTCAAGAAGCGAAAGCTCATCACGTTGGTGAATGGGCAAGTCTGCGCAATACATCGCCGGAAATAGCCGAAGCCATTTTTGAAGTCGCGAATTATGACGAAAAACTGGCGGAAAAAATTTGGGAAGAAGGTAGCGACGAGGTACTCATCAAAGCCTTTGAAAAAACAGACAAAGATTCGCTCTTTTGGGGTGAACAGACTATCGAACGTAAAAACGTCTAGCGCTCAGACTCCCCCGCGAACACGGGGGAGTTTTTCTTTTACTTCGCCGCCTCATTCAGCACGCTGTCGAACTTATCTATCGGGCAAAAACCATCCGCATCTATCGGACATTCTTTCAGCTCAAGCGTTACGCGCTGCGCCGGGGATTTCAGCGTCAGAACGTCTGCATTACGCAACTGCTGCGAGCTCTGATACACATACTCGATTTTCATCAGATCACGATTTGCGTTGCTGTCATGCCAGCGCTGGAAGACAATCTTCCCGCCAATCGGCGTACGCTCGTTCTGATCGTGAAGCTGGTAGGGTTTGAAATCCAGCGCGGTGAGCAGCGATGCGATGTTTGAGTCATGTCCCACCAGCACAGTTATTTTCGGTGCTTTCGCGCGTTCAGTAACCAGCGCATTATCAATATATTTCACCAGCGGTTTGGCGACGTTCTGCGCCACTTCCGGGGAGGTGAACAGACTGTCCTGATAGCCGTTTTTCAGCTTCGACAGCACCTTCCATTGTTGATCGGATTTAATCTCGCCCCAGGCAACCTTGTCCATCGGGAAGCCTTCGTAATATTGCAAGGTGAAGGCATCAACCAGCGAATTCCCCACCTTCAGCGGCCCCGACACACCTGGCTCCTGCTGATACTTAGCACTGAATGTGTCTTTGGCATCGGTCAGAGAACACTGCTGTTTTTCTTTGCAGGACGGCGAGCCTTTGTAGTTTGTCATTTGCTCAAGCAGTTGGTAACTGTCGTCGAGCTGCATTTTGCTACGCTCTTTCTCCATCGCCTGAACGGCCTGCTGACTAAATGCCGCAGAATCATCGGTGATCACCGGGTTAAAGGTGGGATCCATGGTGCCCATTTTTTCCTGATGATGGACCGGAACATCGCAACCAGGGAAAGCACCGGTGACAAAGAACTGCGCCGTAGCAACAGTGCGCTGCAGGCTGTTAGCATAGGTATAAACCGTATCCGGCGCCGGACATTCGCCCGATTTCACCATCCCCTGCTCTGCCAGCCACTCTCGCATATAGTGACCCATATAGATTTCCAGCACGCCGCCTTTGGTGGTGAGTTGTCCGCCGGGGACATCCCATTCTGGCCATTGTTTGGGGGTGGACTGCTCAAGAACGCTGCCGTTATTGGCTAAAGGTGCGCGTAAGTTATGCCGACTCATCATCAATACTTGTTGAAGCTGATAGCCTTCCGGCGCGGTCTGCGCCTGCGCGGCGGTGGACAGTAATACAGCCCCTGCCACAGCGGCGGCGATTAACGATTTATTCATCCCTACGACCTCTTGTTGTTATCAATCACCACAGAGTGTGACAGATATATGACATTTTTCCGGGAACGCTTTCGCAAAAATGGGGCATCTACCGTGTCGTTTGGATGCCAAACTCCGTCTGAAGTTTGCGCACACCAAGTGGGGTAAAGGTAACGTGGCGGCTGCCTGTCTGCGTTTTTATCCATTGCTTTTCAATCAACCAGCGCAGCAGCGATGCGCCAAGCACGCCGCCGGGATGATAACGTCGTTCGCTCCAGTCCAGACAACCACAGGTTAATTTCCGCCGGGATGAGCCAGCAGTGAGGACAATCCCCATCAGCGCCAGCTTTTCCTGTCCAAGTAACGTCAGCGTTTCGCCATCCGGCGTTAACCACTGGCGGGAAACCAGCGTATCGAACAGCCTTACCGCCACCTCTCCAGCCAGATGATCGTAGCAAGTTCGGGCATGCCGCAAGCTTAGCGGCGTAGTAATTTTTCGTGGTACGGATGTGCTCCACGCCACGCCCATCAGGCGCTCCAGCAGTTCGGCGATATCGGGACTCGCAAGGCGAAAATAACGATGCCTGCCCTGCGCAAGCGCCACAACAAAGCGTTGTTCGCACAGACGCGCCAGATGCGCGCTGGCGGTCGACGCAGACACATCCGCCACAGCGCTAAGTTCGGTTGCAGTCCAGGCGCGCCCATCCATCAGGGCGCACAGCATACGCGAGCGCGACTTATCGGCCATTGCCGCCGCAGTAAGCGCCATTCTCGACTCCAGATCGTCCTCTTCTTCATTTAACACCACTGATGCCATAACGCCCCCTTTGACCCTAAATAGCTGAATGAACGATGCCATGAGAGCGCCCTAAAGTCACTGCACAGGTCACGCCGCTCGCAGCATCATCTCTACGCCAAGCCCGATCAGACAAAACAGAAAACAGCGTTTAAACACGAGCGGAGAAATAACTCTTCGCACACGGGTTCCTATCCACTGGCCAATAAGTGCAGGAACAATGGCCAAAGCCGACAAACTTAGGGATTGTACGGGCAGCGCGTTGTGCCACCACAGACCCAGTGCCAATGCCAGGGTCGAGAACGTAAAAGAGATCCCAAGCGCCTGTACCAGTTCATCTTTCTCAAACCCCAATGACTGGATCCAGGGTACGGCGGGCATGACAAATACCCCCGTTCCCCCCGTCAATAAACCGGTCACGAATCCAATGACAAGGGAAAAGGGTTTTTCACGCTGCGGATCCACGGTAATTTTCTTTCCCGCCAGCGTCCAGATAGCATAAGCAACCAGTGCCATACCCAGCGCAAACTGGGTCCGGGTTGTGTCGCCCCCGGTGATCCAGACACTGGCAAGCAAAGTGGCAATCACCACCGCCAGCAGCATAGGCCACAATCGTTGCAGCAATCGGCCAGTGTTACCACCACCGCCAAACTGAAACAGATTGCTAATTAGAGAGGGTAACAGCAACATCGCCGCCGCCGCGACCGGAGAAATAAGCGATCCGAGGATCCCCATCGCCACCGTGGGCAAACCCATACCGGTGACACCTTTCACCATCCCGGCGAGGACAAACGTGACGGTAATCATCATCACCAGGGAGGGTTCAAATGCGTATACATTGGCCATTCTTTATTTTCCTACAAAAAAAGATAAGCCAGGTTAAACGCAACTATGAATACTTGCTTCGTCGGGTGACGAAATATGCCATCCAATTATTCGCAGATAATCACTTCGCTGCGGATATTACGTGCACAATATAAGGTTCCGTCTGTCAGATACAATTGCTGAAAGCACGTGTTATCTGGGATGTTGTGTAAAAGGGAACGCTCAGTATCAATGAACTCTCGTTGTATCCGATAATGAACCGCATCATCAGTTTCAAAGGAAACATATTCCCGTTTGGTATATGGTTTACTTTTTAATTTCACATATACAATGTATTGCACCGTACTGAATGTCAGTCCAGTTTTTGCAGCAATCTCTTTCAGATTTAGTGGTTCAGAAGACGTATAGAGAGTTTGTACCTGCTCAATACGTTTTTGATTGTAGGCGGATACCCGCAGGCTGAGTTTCAGTCGATACGCCATATTGCGCACAACCGTAATATTAGTGCGAAGCATCCCCGCAATCTGCTCCGTCGTGAGAACGCCTGCGTTTTCACGCAGGACGGCCAGACTCTCTTTATTCCACCTGAATGCCATATAGTGTTTCTCTTTGTATCGCGTTCATCGGGCGGCCAGTCGCGCAAACGTTGCATCTAACTCAGGCGGTTTCCGCATCCCCTGGTGTAATTCCAGTACACGACCGTCCCTGTCAATTAACACAGAGGTTGGCGTACCGATGACCTGATAGCGCTCCTGGGAAATCTTAAGCTGATCGCGGAGTACCGGGTAAGAAACCTGATGTTTCGCCAGTAAGTTATCTATGTTAACCGTCGCCGGATCGGTATTCACGGCCACGACCACAACGTTATCGCCCCACTTTTTACTTAGCGCTTCCAGCGCGTCCATTTCGGCAAGACAGCCACCGCATCCCGCCGACCAAAAGTTTAGATAAACAGCCTTTCCACGCCAGCGTTCAAGCCCTGCTTCTCCCCCCTGCAGGTCGAATGTTGCCAGCGCCGGGGCTTGCTGCCCAACCACCAACTTCTCTTCTTTACACCCACTAATCAGAACCAAAATGGCGAAAGTTAATACGTTAATCCAGCGCATGTTGATTCGCCTCCTCACCCTGATATTTGCCATGCTGCAAACGGATAATACGATCGGCAAATAACCCCAGCGCCGGATTATGTGTCACCATCACAATCGTACGCCCCTGCCGATGCAGGTCAGTGAGTAGATCCAACACCCGCTGTTCATTCTCTTCATCAAGGTTACCCGTAGGTTCATCGGCAAAAATCACCGGCGGCTCATTGACCAGCGCCCGGGCAATGCACACCCGTTGCTGCTCTCCCCCAGAAAGTTGACTCGGCAGGTGTGTTACTCGATGCCCAAGACCGACTTGTTCCAGAACCTTTCTGGCCGCCGCTTCATCTACCACGCTATGGTAGTGTTGCGCCAGCATGATATTCTCCAGCGCGGTTAAAAACGGGATCAGATGAAACTGCTGGAATACCAACCCTATTTTCTCAGCACGAAAACGGCGACGCCCCTCTTCATCCAGTGCGGCAGCATCAATCCCATCTAAAAACACCTGACCTTCTGTCGCGGTGTCCAGGCAGGTCAGAATATTCATCAGTGTCGTTTTACCCGAACCAGAAGCGCCCATAATCGCGACAAACTCCCCCTGCACTATTTGCAGGTTAATGTCATCTAAGGCGGTAACATCGCCGAACCGTTTATATAAATGGCGGGTTTCAATCGCCATTGACGGGGTCTGCACAACGGACATTGCGTTACTCTCCTTTCAACACTTTTGCGGGTTCGACGCTAACCGCGCGACGGACCGGAACAATCGCCGCCAGAATGGCGACCAGTAAAGATAATGTCAGGGTGATGGGCAGCACTGGCCAGCGTAGCGCTATTGCGGCATTGAATACGGTCAGTCCCAGTAGTTGGGCCAACATGTACCCTAAGATCCACCCACAAACCACTGCAGCCAGCGCGATAATGCAGGTTTCAAGGAGAATTTGCCGGACAATATCACCGTTGCTGGCCCCCAACGCTTTTTGCAGCGCAAATTCCCTGGCCCGCTCACCCACAATGGCCATCAACGTGGTATTCACGCACAAAGATGACAGCGCAAGGATCACAACCGATACCAGCCCCATTAACCCTTTTATTTTATCCAGTACCTGTCCTTCTGATGCGGAGACTTTCCGTATAGGACGGTTCTCCAGATCCGGGTATTGAGCCTGCAATCGGCTGGCATAGTTTTCCACCTGACCGACATCGTTACTGACACTCAGCAGCCCATGGCTGATTTTATCGGGCTGATGCAACCACGCCTGCGCCACATCAAGACTCACAATTTGTAGTGGCACAGTAAATTTGGCCACCTGA
>NZ_SZWX01000001.1:0-1200 GCF_005280975.1 Citrobacter sp. wls716 | reverse complement strand
TGTAGTGGTCAAGTAATACTGGCCACAGTTTTACAGTAAAAATGGTATCTGTTCTCAGACTCTTCCGGCGTCAGTCCACCGTTATAATGGTGAGGTCTGACGCTGTTGTAGTAGTTCAGTATGTAATCATTAATTTGCTGCCGGGCCTCGTCCTTGCCTGCATAACCATGTGCTGGCACCCATTCTGTTTTCAGACTGCGGAAGAAGCGTTCCATTGGACTGTTATCCCAGCAGTTTCCCCGTCGACTGACGCTTTGTTTTATTCTGTAACGCCAGAGAAGTTGCTGATATTTCAGACCTGTATATTGGCTTCCCTGGTCGCTATGGAACATGACATCACGCGGTTGACCACGCGTTTCATAGGCCATCCGCAGGGCACTGCTTATCAGTGCGGTATCGGCATGTACTGACAGACTCCAGCCGACAACCCTGCGGGCAAAAAGATCCATGACGACCGCCAGATAGCACCAGCGATTTCCTGCCCAGAGATACGTAATGTCTCCGCACCACACCCGGTCTGGTTCGGGCACAGCGAACTGACGCTCGAGCAGATTCGGCAGGCAGGTATGCTCCTGACGGGCATTTTTGTACTGATGTTTTCCGGGCTGATAACTGCTCAGGTTCAGATATTTCATCAGACGTCCGGCACGGTAACGGCTCATCGCGACGCCGTTTTGGGTCAGCATGTCAGCCAGAGTGCGTGCCCCCGCAGAGCCCCGACTCTGGTTCCACGCCCGACGTATTTCGCTGCACAACCTGACGTGTACCGGATTAACCATATCGCGTCGTTTTCGCCAGTACCGGTAACTGCTGCGGTGTATTTCCAGCGCGGAGCACAGGCTGACAACCGTGTGGCTGTCACTCAGTCTGGCAACTATCGTGAACCGTTCAGCGAGTCGGACATCAAGAGCGCAGTAGCCTTTTTTAATATCGTATTTTGTTCCTCCAGACGGCGAACCTGCTTTTCCAGCTCGCGGATACGTTGCTGGTCTGGAGTAATGGGCGTGGCAGTGGGCGTAATCCCCTGGCGCTCTCGTCTGAGCTGGCGTACCCAGGACTCAAGCGTGGTAGAACCAACATTCATTGCTTCACTGGCTTGTCGATATGAGTAGCCTTTATCAACAATCAGCTGTGCACATTCCAGCCTGAACTCAGGGGTGAAAGTACGTTTAGTTTTCTTGTTCATTAAGTCACCTGTTT
>NZ_SZWX01000002.1:0-6223 GCF_005280975.1 Citrobacter sp. wls716 | reverse complement strand
CCTGATGGCGCTACGCTTATCAGGCCTACAAGACCCACACCGTAGCCCGGCGTCGGTGCCAGCACCCCTCGTCCGGGCTACTCAGATATTACAAACTTCCCGCCGGGCGGCTGCCTCTGCCCGCAGAACTTAACGTTCTCCCCGTTTGCTTACCCCCCAGACTCTCCAGACGCATCTGGAATGGTGGGAACGGCATATCGATACCGTGCTCGCGGAAGCCTGCCAGAATCAGCTGGTGTATCTCGTGGCGCAGTGGCATACGGTGCCCCATCTCTGCGGCATAGATACGCAGTTCGAAGATTTGAATCCCCTGCTGCAGATCAACCAGAAAGACTTCTGGCGCCGGGTTATCGATAACCAGCGAACAGCGGTGGGCGGCGGTAAGCAGGATTTGTGTGACTTCCTCGCTGTTAGCTTCCGACGGCGCCGGGATAGTTAACACGACACGCGTGACCGAGTCAGATAGTGACCAGTTGATAAACTGCTCGGTGATGAACGCTTTGTTGGGCACGATGATCTCTTTGCGGTCCCAGTCGCTGATGGTCGTGGCGCGGGTATTAATTTTCGTCACGCTACCGGTGAGATCGCGAATGGTCACCGTGTCGCCAATACGGATTGGTTTTTCAAACAGGATGATCAGGCCGGAAATAAAGTTGGCGAAGATCTCCTGCAAGCCAAAGCCTAGCCCGACACCGAGAGCGGCCACCAGCCATTGCAGTTTGGACCACTCAATACCGATCATCGAGAAGCCAACCAAACCGCCAATCAGCATCAGCAGATATTTGGTGATGGTGGTGATGGCATAACCGGTGCCGGGGGTTAAATCCAGGTGCTGCAGCAACGCCAGCTCCAGCAATGCGGGCAGGTTTCGCACCAACTGCGTCGTGATGATAAACACCAGAATCGCAATTAACACCGCACCCAGTGTAATGGGCTCTAAACTTTCCACGCCCTGCACCGTGGAGGTGACATCCCATAGTGAGATATTTTCCAGGAAGCCGAAAGCGGAATGAATTTCTGACCACAGCACGATAACCGAAAGCAGGGCGATGAGCATCAGGATAGAACGCACCAGGCGCAATGATTGTGCGCTGATTGCATCAAGATCCACTTCGCTTTCGTCAACATCAATGGCCCCTTCGAGGCTGGTTGAGTGTGGCGGCTCTTCCTCACCCCGCGCGCGCTGCGCCAGCATTTCGGCGCGTCGATGCTTGGCGCGATCGAAGGCCAGTCGGCGGCGCTGGATCAGCATCCAGCGGCGGATGACGTGATAAACCACCAGCAACAAGAACCAAATCGCCACGGACGTCTCCAGACGCGCCAGCAACGCTTGCGACGTGGCGAGATAACCCACTGCCGCGGCGAGAATAGCAATCAGCGGCGCGCCCATCAGCATATTCCACAGCATGCTGTTGACCATGTTATCACTGTTGCCCTCTTTATCGAGGTACAGCGGTATCCCGGCGCGTTTCAGGCTCAGGGTCACGACCGCCAGCGCACCGCAAATCAGAATAAAGCACAGACGTCCCAGTGAGGCGGAGAATTCCCGGTCATTGAGATTATCAAACATAATCACCGCCATGATCAGTGGGACAATCAGTCCGACACTCATCAGGTAGTAGTGCATGGCTTTCGCGACGCGGTTACGTGGCCAGCCAAAGTGGGCAATGAACAGACCGTTGGGGCGCGCGAAGGTGGCGCAAATCATTACCGCCCATAGCATAGGCACCGTGGCGGTTACGCCATCGCCGATCGCAACAGCCAGCGGGTAAGGCCAGGCTTCCTGCAACCCGTAACCGAGTGTTGCCCACAGCACCGGCAACGGTGAGGCGACGAGTATTGACCAGAATACCGTGCGTATCGTCAGCCAGAAGTGGTCCTGGGTAACTTTACCAACACGCGCCGACGAGCGTTCAAGAAAGCGGGTGAAGTGTTTACGTGAAGAAAGGCTAAACCCAACCAGCACCAGTGCACCGAACAGTGGCAGCAGCGTTTCCTTGCTGGTCAGCATCATGATAGTGGCTTTGCCAAGCTGATTAAATGTATCGAGTGAGATCAGACGGCGCAGATCCTGAACAATGTCGACGGGCCAGGAGAGCGAGATGGGGCTGACGTCTGATGTCCAGAACAGATAGCGGTGCGTTGCTTCGTTGACCTCTTTGAGCGCATCTTCCAACTGGCTGTTGGAGACCTTGAGCTTGGTCAGCTCAAGGATCAGCGTATCGCCACCCTGTAGCAGAGAGTTCAGCAGTTCACGCTGAGTGCGCAACTGGGCGTTGAGAATGCTGCTCTGCTCAGCGGTTAGTGGTTGCCCGTCGGCCTGGTGAATTTGACGTAATTGCGGCTGCTTGTTGAGGAGGTCTTCATAGCGCATACGGTGTACGCGCAGCTGCGCCATTTCGGTATCTAACTGCTGGGGTTTGGGCATTTCTGGCAGACGAGAAACTTGTGCACGCAGTGCTTCTCCCAGCATATTTGAAACCCCAAGCCACTGAGACTGCTCTCGCAGCGTATTCAAGGCCTGACGTACCTGCAACGTTTGGCTGGTGGCCTGACGCTGCTGCGAGGCGACCAGATCCATACGTTGCGCTTGCTGATTGAGCGCCTGAGACAGCTCACGGTTAACTTTAAACTGGTCAATGATGCCTTCCGGCAATCCTGCGCTGTTTTCTGCCAACAGTTCCGTGCTCTCCAGCGCACGTTCGGCTTCACGCTGGCGCTGGCTGTTGAGTTGGTTGCGTAATGCTTGCAGATAAGCGTCGAGTTGTTGGCTCTGCTTTTCTGCCAGTTCGGAGCGCATTCGCGCCAGTTCCTGGCGGTTGTTTGCGGAAAGCTGCGCCAGCTCCAGTTCATCGACCTGGGCTTTGAGTTTGGCGGATTCCGCCTGCATCGCCTGATTGAGCGCTGAGTTACTGTTAGCTGTACCCAGGCGTCGCTCAATATCATTTAACTGGCGGCGAGCATCGGTTTGTTGCTGAGGAAGCTGGCTTAACGAGTCGGCGATTTCCCGGGCGCGATCCTGCTCCTGTTGAGCCTGGCGGCTTTTATCCAGTAACTGACTGCTGACCTGAAGGATTTCCTGGTTTAATGCATCCGTCGTGAGGCTGGTCGGTACGCTACGCGGTTCGTCGCGCAGGTTGTTTAGCTGCGCGCGTAATGTTGCGGACAGCTTGGGGAAGTTATCGATAACCTGCTGATATTGTTCAGCACGCTCAAGGGAGCCTTTCCGCTCTTCGAGAGCATTCAGCGCGGACTGGAGCGCCTCGACGGTTTCTGGCTGAGCGGGTTTTGCCGCCTTTGCCTGCTCCAGTTCCTGGGTGAGTTGTTTGGCATCGGGGGCCGTCGCAGCGTACGCCCCCAGGCTGAGGCACCAGGCCATCAGAAAAGTGATAATCAGGCGCACAGCAGCGATTCCTATGTTTAACTTTCGTCTTTTTTGTCGTCAACCAGCGGGCTGGCGTCGTGTTCTGCTTCGATCTCTTCTTTCGCCAGCGGGGCCGGTTCTGCCTCTGGCGTCACGAAAGTCTCGGTCGAGATGGCCATTGGTTGGCCGATTTTGGTCACGGAAAGATCCTGCAACTGCTCAACCAGGTTAACTTTGCCAGGTGCGAACAGGTTGATGACGGTAGAACCGAGCTTAAAGCGGCCCATTTCCTGACCTTTCAACAGCGCTACCGACCCTTCGCTTTCGCCTTCCGGCCAGGTCCAGCGCTTGATGACGCCTTCACGCGGTGGGGTAATGGTGCCAGCCCATACGGTTTCAATGCTGCCGACGATGGTCGCGCCGACCAGAATCTGCACCATCGGGCCGAATTCGGTATCAAACAGGCAAATAACACGTTCGTTGCGGGCAAACAGGTTCGGCACGTTCTGCGCGGTCAGGATGTTCACAGAGAAGAGATCGCCCGGCACATACATCATTTCACGCAGGATACCGTTACACGGCATGTGTACACGGTGGTAATCGCGTGGAGATAAGTAAGTGGTCACAAACGTACCGTTGCGGAATTTGTCAGCCATCTGGTAGTTGCCAGCCAGCAGCGCTTCAAGGGTATAGCTATGCCCTTTAGCCTGCAGCAATTTGTCTTCTTCGATGTTGCCTAACTGGTTGATCACGCCGTCAGCGGGCATGACCAGTACGTTTGGATCGGTATTAATCGGGCGAGCATCGTCGCGCAGCGGGCGAACAAAGAAGTCGTTAAAGGTGCGATAGCTGGCAGTGTCCGGCTTTTGCGCCTCTTTCATATCGACCTTGTAGTATTTCACGAACAGATCGATAACCAGTTTAGTCAGCCATCCCGCTCGTTTGCTCGCACCCCAACCCGCCAGGCGAGTGAGCCATAGTTTCGGCAGAATGTATTGTAGCGAAAGCTTAAATGAGTTTAACAAGGTAGCCTCCAGGCCATAATTTGTTCCCGATCCGGCATATGGGCCGGATCCTGAAAAAAGGGGGACGATTCTAGCGATGCTTAGCTTAGTTGTCAGTCGTCTGTATCAGAAAAGTTTTTACGCGTTTTTACCTGCGCCATGCTTTCCAGGATGCGGTGATAATTTTCAAACCGAATCTCAGCGATTTTCCCTTCCTCGACAGCTTCACGAATTGCACAGCCCGGATCTGCATCATGTTTACAGTCGCGGTACTTGCAATGGCCTAAATAGTCATGAAATTCGACAAAGCCATCAGTGATTTGTTCCGGTTCAAGATGCCACAGCCCAAACTCACGTACACCGGGAGAGTCGATGACATCGCCGCCGTGAGGGAAGTGGTACAGGCGAGAAGCTGTTGTGGTGTGCTGCCCAAGACCAGAGTTGTCGGAGACATCATTGGTCAGGATCTCTTCCTGCAGGCCGAGAAGGTTATTGAGCAGGCTGGATTTGCCTACGCCCGACTGACCGGCGAAAATGCTGATGCGATCGGTCAACGCTTCTTCAAGCGGTTTCAGGCCGTCTTTAGTGCGGCTTGAGACCATCAACACGCGATAACCAATGTGGCGATAAATATCCATCTGCTCGTTAACGAAGGCCATACCTTCGTCGTCCAGCAGATCAATTTTGTTGAGTACGATGATGGGCTCTACGTGCAAGGTTTCGCAAGCCACCAGATAGCGGTCGATAATATTCAGTGACAGCTCAGGTAAGATGGCTGAGACAATTACGATTTGATCGATGTTGGCCGCAATGGGTTTCACCCCGTCGTAAAAGTCCGGGCGAGTGAGTACTGAGGTACGCTCATGTACCGCCTCAACGATCCCTTTAACATTCACGCCCTCTGCTGCCGCTTTACCCGGACGCCAGACTACACGATCGCCGGTAACCAGCGAACGAATGGTACGGCGGATGTTGCAACGGTGAATTTCCCCGTCAGCAGATTCTACGTCGGCATGCATGCCAAAACGGCTGATAACGATGCCTTCAGCGGTCTCGCCAAACAGGTTGTCGTCGTAGTCGGGCTTCTCCGCGGACGTTTTAAGACGACGCTGGTGATTGGCGTTCACGCGGCGCTGTTGGCCTTTGGAGAGTTTATTCTTACTCAATCGGACTGGCTCCTGGTCGCCCATGATGGGCAAAACATTTATGATACACGCAATTTTAGATGAATATAGTCACACTGAATGTGACGTCTGAAGGGTGGAAAATAGCATGAGTGCCAATGAAAACAACCTGATTTGGATCGATCTGGAGATGACAGGTCTGGATCCCGAGCGCGATCGCATTATTGAGATCGCTACGCTAGTGACTGATGCCAACCTGAATATCCTGGCTGAAGGACCGACAATTGCGGTGCATCAGTCTGATGAGCAACTGGCGTTAATGGATGACTGGAACGTACGTACGCATACCGGAAGTGGGCTGGTGGAACGCGTAAAAGCGAGCACCATGGGCGATCGTGAAGCCGAACTGGCGACGCTGGCCTTTTTAAAAGAGTGGGTTCCGGAAGGGAAATCACCTATCTGTGGCAACAGCATCGGCCAGGATCGCCGTTTCCTGTTTAAATACATGCCGGAGCTGGAGGCATATTTCCATTATCGCTATCTGGACGTCAGTACGCTCAAAGAACTGGCGCGTCGTTGGAAGCCGGAAATCCTGGCTGGCTTCACCAAGCAGGGTACGCATCAGGCGATGGACGATATTCGTGAATCGGTTGCCGAGCTTGCTTACTATCGCGAACATTTCATTAAGCTTTGATTTTGTGGATTGCCGGGTGGCGGCTACGCCTTACCCG
>NZ_SZWX01000007.1:0-6216 GCF_005280975.1 Citrobacter sp. wls716 | reverse complement strand
GTCGCAGGTTCGAATCCTGCACGCCCCACCAGTGTAAAAAGGCGCCCTAAAGGCGCCTTTTTGCTATGCGCAGGATTTTTGATTCCCTGATGTGTTTCGCTTATCAGCCCTACAGACGACACGACTCATGTCGGCCGGATAAGACGTCAGTCGCCATTCGGCATGCATCACACGCAATTCTTGTGACTTTTCTACACCAATCCGCTATCTTGTTTAGCATACAAAACAATTCTAACCGAATATGGCGTGCGTCACGCTTTTAATCGGTTATTTCGTTAAGCCAGTAAAACGAGAAAGCAAGATGAGCGTGATGTTTGATCCAGAAGCAGCAATTTATCCGTTTCCGCCGAAGCCAGCGCTGCTGAGTGCGGATGAAAAGCAATTTTATCGAGAGAAAATTAAACGTCTGCTGAAAGAGCGTGATGCCGTCATGGTCGCGCACTATTACACCGACCCTGAAATTCAGCAGTTGGCCGAAGAGACCGGTGGCTGTATCTCAGATTCGCTGGAGATGGCGCGGTTTGGTGCAAAACATTCTGCCTCTACGCTGCTGGTTGCGGGCGTAAGGTTTATGGGAGAAACCGCCAAAATTCTCAGTCCGGAAAAGACTATCCTGATGCCGACCTTACAGGCGGAATGTTCATTAGATCTGGGCTGTCCGATTGATGCGTTCAGCGCATTTTGCGACGCGCATCCGGACCGCACCGTGGTGGTCTATGCCAATACCTCAGCCGCCGTAAAAGCACGTGCGGATTGGGTTGTCACGTCCAGTATCGCGGTAGAACTTATTGAGCACCTCGATAGTTTAGGTGAAAAAATCATCTGGGCTCCGGACAGACATCTGGGCAACTACGTGCAAAAACAGACCGGCGCAGATGTGCTCTGTTGGCAGGGAGCCTGTATTGTTCACGACGAATTTAAAACCCAGGCTTTATCGCGTATGAAAGCGCTTTACCCTGATGCCGCAATATTGGTGCACCCAGAGTCCCCTCAGTCTATCGTTGATATGGCCGATGCGGTTGGCTCAACCAGCCAGCTCATCACCGCAGCTAAATCGTTACCGCATAAGCAGCTGATTGTGGCGACTGACCGGGGCATTTTTTACAAAATGCAGCAGGCCGTTCCGGATAAAGAATTGCTTGAAGCGCCGACGGCTGGCGAGGGGGCAACCTGTCGCAGCTGTGCGCATTGTCCGTGGATGGCGATGAACGGCCTCAAGGCGATTGCTGAGGGCCTGGAACAAGGCGGAGCGGATCATGAGATACATGTTGATGCTGCGCTGCGAGAAGGGGCGTTGTTGCCGTTAAGCCGCATGTTGGAATTTGCGGCTACACTTCGAGCTTAATTAATTTTTTTTGCTCTGGGGGAAAAGATGGACTTTTTTAGCACGCAGAACATCCTGGTACATATTCCGATTGGCGCGGGTGGTTACGATCTGTCGTGGATCGAAGCCGTGGGGACGATTGCCGGGTTGCTGTGTATTGGCCTGGCGAGCCTTGAGAAAATCAGCAATTACGTTTTCGGTCTGATAAACGTCACGCTGTTTGCGATTATCTTCTTTCAGATCCAGCTTTATGCCAGCCTGTTGCTGCAAGTCTTTTTCTTTGCCGCCAACATCTACGGCTGGTACGCCTGGTCCCGGCAAACCAGCCAGCATGAAGCGGAACTTAAAATTCGCTGGCTACCGTTACCAAAAGCGCTGGGCTGGCTGGTGGCCTGCGTGGTAGCGATCGGCCTGATGTCGGTCTATATCGATCCGGTGTTTGCGTTCCTGACTCGTATTACGGTCAACATAATGCAGGCATTGGGGTTACAGGTTGCTGTGCCTGAACTGCAACCCGATGCGTTCCCGTTCTGGGATTCCTGCATGATGGTGTTATCGATTGTGGCGATGATCCTGATGACGCGCAAATACGTTGAAAACTGGCTGCTGTGGGTAATCATCAACGTAATCAGCGTGGTGATCTTTGCCCTGCAAGGGGTGTATGCCATGTCGCTGGAATACATGATCCTGACGGTTATCGCCCTCAACGGGAGCAGGATGTGGATTAACAGCGCGCGTGAACGAGGTTCCCACGCGCTGTCTCATTAATGGTGATGATGTGAATGGCCGGACACGCCCTGATACAGGTGGCAGTCCGGCCCATTGCATGGCTGATACTCCATCTGGATCGTCGAGTGTTCAATCTGGTAGTGATGGATAAGGAAATGCTGAATACGTTCCAGCAGGGCATCATGATCGTGCGGCGGGATCACCTGCACATGCAGCGTCATGACCGGCTTTTCACCCACCATCCAGACGTGAACATGGTGCACATTGCGAACTTCGGGAATATCCCGGCTGAGATGTCGCTGTAGGGCGGCGATATCCAGCGCATGAGGTGCGCCCTCCAGCAATTCATTGACGCTATCTTTTAACAATCGCCAGGCACTGCGCAGCACCAGTACGGAAACCAGAATAGAGAGAATAGGGTCCGCAGGGGTCCAGCCCGTCCAGATAATAATCAGCGCAGCGATGATCGCCCCGACCGAGCCGAGTAAATCCCCCATTACATGCAACGCTGCGGCGCGGACGTTGAGGTTTTTCTCTTCACTGCCGCGATGTAAAACCCAAAAAGCAAGCACATTGGCCAGTAAACCCGCGACAGCAATAACCATCATCATGCCGCCCGCCACGGGGCGGGGCGTTTGGAAGCGCTCAATCGCCTCCCAGACGATTAAAATGGTGATAACGACCAATGCGATGGCATTAACGAATGCAGCCAGCGTCGTGAGCCTCAGCCAGCCGAAAGTGTGGCGTATTGTAGGCGGGCGACGGGAAAACTGGACGGCCAGCAGCGCGAAAAGCAGTGCTGCTGCATCCGTAAGCATATGCCCGGCGTCGGCCAGCAAGGCCAGCGAGCCGGAGAGTATCCCTCCCACCACTTCAACCAGCATGAACCCCGCTGTAATGCAGAAGGCGAACAGCAGTCGACGGGCGTTATTATCCTTTGGCTGGTCAGGGGAAGTATGAGTATGTGAGTGCGCCATTGTGCCATCCCTTTGTTATTCTCACCTTTACTGTATGACATCATACCGTTTTTGGGGGGATAAAATTAAAAAGGAGAGCTTCTATTCTCCCGTTATCAGCCACGTAAATATTGGGCATTGCCTTATAGTACAGTGGGTAAAAATCCACAATGTGCATCGATAGCCAGCACAGAATTTTGAAAATAATAATAAAATCTGCAATTACAGTTGGAATTTGCGGTTTGGATCTGATTATTCGCTACATTCTTGCGTTTTTTTGCGTAATCCCGGGATAACACGGTTCGTACTGTAAAACCCCGTTTACACTTTATGACTGAAGATATAGATTGGAGGGATTGCATTCATTTATATAAGTATGGCAACGCTGGAATAATCATGAATTATCAGAACGACGATTTACGCATCAAAGAGATCAACGAGTTATTACCGCCAGTCGCACTGCTGGAAAAATTCCCCGCTACTGAAAATGCCGCAAACACGGTGGCTCATGCCCGTAAGGCGATTCATAAAATTCTGAAAGGGAGCGACGATCGCCTGTTAGTGGTGATTGGGCCGTGCTCTATTCATGATCCGGTAGCCGCCAAAGAGTACGCCGCTCGCCTGCTGGCGCTGCGCGAAGAGTTAAAAGGCGAGCTTGAGATCGTCATGCGCGTCTATTTTGAAAAGCCGCGTACCACCGTCGGCTGGAAGGGGCTGATCAACGATCCGCACATGGACAACAGCTTCCAGATCAACGATGGGCTGCGCATTGCACGTAAATTGCTACTGGATATCAACGACAGCGGATTGCCGGCTGCGGGTGAATTCCTCGACATGATCACGCCGCAATACCTCGCCGACCTGATGAGTTGGGGCGCGATCGGGGCGCGTACCACTGAGTCCCAGGTACACCGCGAGCTGGCATCGGGTCTGTCTTGCCCGGTTGGTTTTAAAAACGGTACCGATGGCACGATCAAAGTCGCGATTGATGCAATCAACGCCGCAGGAGCGCCACACTGCTTCCTGTCCGTGACCAAATGGGGTCATTCGGCGATCGTGAATACCAGCGGTAATGGCGATTGCCATATTATTCTGCGCGGCGGCAAAGAGCCAAATTACAGCGCTCAGCACGTCGCAGACGTAAAAGAAGGTCTGATTAAAGCAGGACTCTCTGCGCAAGTGATGATCGACTTTAGCCATGCCAACTCCAGCAAGCAGTTCAAAAAGCAGATGGATGTTGCGAAAGACGTTTGTGGACAAGTCGCTGGCGGCGAAAAAGCGATTATTGGCGTGATGATCGAAAGCCATCTGGTCGAGGGTAATCAGAACCCGGATAGCGGTGAGCCGCTGACCTACGGCAAAAGCATTACTGATGCCTGCATTGGTTGGGAAGACACCGATGCAGTGCTGCGCCAGCTGGCGGATGCGGTCAACGCGCGTCGCGGTTAAAGTTATCTTCCTCCCTTATTAAAACCGGCGAATCAGGCCGGTTTTTTTAATTAATATTAATAAGTTCATTTTGTTTATATACTCATTATATTTCTAAGGTGAATATAAATATATTCCTAATTTTATCATTCCTGTAATAAATATATTAAATTCGGGGTTATCATATCCCCAGGATTTAATATAAATATAAAGGGATGAATATGAATAAAAACTTTAACATCGTCTGGAATACCGCGCGTAATATGTATGTCGTGGCTTCTGAATTTGCACAGGGTGACAGTCAGATAAAAAGCCAGGCCAGGGCGGCAGGCATCGCCACGCTGCTGGGGTTACTCTCTGGTCCGGCGATGGCGGATTATACCCCGACTGTTGTGGCCGGTGAGTCCGTTAGTGGAGAGACCCTGAATGCCACAAATGACCGTCAGATGGTCTACGGCAGCGCCTTCAATACGACGATAGAAGCCGGATGGCAGTATGTCATGGACGGCGGACTGTCTCAGGATGCGCAGGTAACGGGAGGCACTCTCCAGATTCAGAAGAATGGCACCTCCGTGAATGCCGTGCTGAGCGGAAAAAGCCAACAGAATGTCTATGGTACAGCAGAACACACCACCATCAATTCAGGAGCAAAAAACGATGTGTTCGGAACCGCAGTGGATTCCGTCATCAATGCTGGCGGAAGGGAAATCGTTACCGTTACGGGGTTATCCAGCGGCGCGACCATCAATAATAAGGGTGTGCAGGTAGTCTTCTTTGGTATCGTTAAAAACACGACTGTAAATCAGGGGGGGGCGCTGGTACTTAGTACAAAAGAGGACGACGGAGAAAGAGCCAGTTTCGCCAGCAACACCACCGTCAACAGCGGCGGTACGCTCTGGCTGGAATCAGATTATGCCATCCTTGAAGGTACTACCCTGATTAAAACCGGTGCCATCGTTAATGCCGTAACCGGTGTTATCACCAACAGTGGGATCCTGGATTATGACCTCGACGCGGGAGCCTCCCGTACCGAGAGCAACAGCATTCAGGGCATTGGGTCCCTGCAAAAAACCGGGCAGGGTACGTTGCTGCTTACCGGTAACAACACTTACGCTGGTGACACGCTTGTCGACGAAGGCACCCTCTGGCTCGCTGATTCTGCCGTTATCGGCGTCCCCACAGTATCTGGCTCATCTTCGCAGTTAATGACCTACCTACCTTCCGGCTCTGTCAGCGTCGCTGCTGGGGCAACCCTCGGCGGTACCGGCGTTATCAATGATGATGTCTCGAATGCTGGCAACATCGCCATCAGTCAGAGCAATGAGACCGGTCACACCCTCACAATTAACGGCAATTACACCGGTAATAATGGCACGCTCTCCCTTAATACACAGCTGGGGGATGATGCCTCCCCGACGGATAAGCTCCTCATTTCCGGCGATACCGCAGGCACGACCACTGTCTTTGTTACTAATACTGGCGGGGACGGAGCCCTCACCACGCAGGGGATCGAGGTGATAGATGTCGGCGGTCAGTCTGACGGCGTCTTCACCCAGGGCAACCAGGTTCAGGTCGGATTGTATGAATACCGCTTGTATCAGGACGGTGGTGACTGGTATTTGCGCTCGCAGACCGTTACCCCGGTTAATCCTGACGATGGTGGCGATGTCACTCCGGTTAATCCGGATGACGGTGGCAATGCCGTCCCTGTGGACCCTCAGTATCGCGCTGATATCGGCGCCTATCTCGGCAACCAGTGGATGGCGCGTAATCTGCAAA
>NZ_SZWX01000008.1:0-2417 GCF_005280975.1 Citrobacter sp. wls716 | reverse complement strand
CTGCCGGGCGTGCTGCAGCAGCCGGTGGTGGTCATCCGGGCCGGTTTCAGCGGCAGCAGGAAGGATGCGCTGAGGGTGACGCTGGCGGCGGTGCCGTACAGTGAGACGCAGTGCTGGCGTCCGGCGCTGAAGGCAAGACCGAAGGTCAGCGGCACGCTGACGGCACGGGTCAGCAGCCCGAAGAGCGGGGATATCTACGCGCATCAGACGGCGGAGGGGCTGTACCGGGTGAAGTTTGATGCAGACCAGGACAGCAAACAGCAGGGTTACGAGAGCATGCTGCTGCGCCTGGCCAAACCCTACGGTGGCGACACCTACGGGATTCACTTCCCGCTGATACAGGGCACAGAAGTGGCGGTGGCGTTTCATGAAGGGGACCCGGACCGACCCTATATCGCCCATGCGCTGCACGACTCCCGGCATCCGGACCACGTGACGGAGGCAAACCACACCCGCAACGTCATCCGCACGCCCGCGAACAACAAGCTGCGCATGGAAGACAAACGGGGCGAGGAGCACGTCAAGCTCAGCACCGAGTACGGCGGCAAGACGCAGCTGAACCTGGGGCATAACGTGGATGCACAGCGTGCGCTGCGGGGCGAGGGGTTTGAACTGCGTACAGACCAGTGGGGAGCTATTCGGGCTGGGAAAGGGATCTTTATCAGTGCCGATCGCCAGGAATTAGCTGGAGGTTTGCAGTTAGATATGCATGAAGCAGTAGCTAACTTACAAGCTGCGCTTCAGGATGCGAAAGGTATTCGCTCTGCAGCAGAAAAAGCGAAAGCAGAACTGGCTGATATCGAGAGGCAAAAAGCATTGTTAATGGAGTCTGTGACAGACCTCAAGAAACAGGCTTTACTTTTTTCTGCCCCTGCTGGCATTGCGCAGGTGACTCCTGCCAGCATCCAACTCTCATCAGGTGAGAATGTCATTGTAACCTCCGGAGCGGACACGGATGTCAGTGTCGCTAAAAAATTCCGCCTTGGTGTGAAAGAAACAATAAGTCTTTTCGCTCAGTGGATGGGGATTAAAATTTTCGCCAGCAAAGGAAAAGTGGAAATTCAGGCACAGGGAGATGCAATGGATCTGCTGGCAAAGAAAACGTTGAGTATAGCCAGCAAGGATGAGCAGGTGATCATTACCGCAGCGACAGAGTTAGTACTCAGTTGTGGTGGCGCGTATATCAGGCTTAAAGATGGTGAAATAGAAGTAGGGGCGCCTGGTAATGTACGCGTAAAGAGCATTGGGATTCAGAAAATGGCTCCTGCAACATTGAATGCCAGCATAGAATTACCGGATCCTTGCGCCACAGCTATTGATGCTGCTGGTGGTACGCAAAGCCCTACAGTGACGCTGGGTTGATGGAGGACCAATAATGAAGGAATCATTAATAACTTATGATTACTCCTTACAGGCAATGCAAAAACAAGGGGATTATATTGGTGAGCAAATATTTAATTCTTTTAGAACGTTAAATAGAAATTGCATTTTAATGATTGATACTGCAATTATAAGGTTGAGAAATAAAGAATCATCATTCTATAATGAAATAACAAATAGATATGTTGTAAGGGTACCTGTTGCTACTCGTTATCTATCATCTGAATTTGAACCTTGTTTGGTTTCACTGAATTTATCCTTACCTGAGGATTGTAAGTTACTACAAGAAAGCATTATGCAAGCTCTGCAAGAGATCGAACCTAATGAAATACTGCTGGGTAAGGGCAGGATGGTATGTGGTTGGCTTTCTTGCGAAGAAAACATTGTAAATCTCGCAGATTATCTGGGAAAGGTGGCAATCCAGCAGCATGATGGAAAAGATGTTTTGCTTCGGTATTATGATCCGGCAATTATGATCTCTCTTTTATCTATTCTGGATGACTGGCAACAACGACGTTTGTTAGGGCCAATTGAAGTGTGGAGTTTTATTGATGGCGATGGTCAGTTTATCAATAAAATAAATCAGTCTGAGAATCAACTGCGACTTTCATATACGTTATCGCTGAGCGCTGACAATTGGCGTGATATAAATTTTGCAGGGATAAAAAATAGAGTTATCTGTAATTATCGTCTGGCTAATTTGAGTCGTGAACGGTTTTCAGAGCCCGCGGTATTTAAGCTATTGCAGCAGTCACTTAAAAGAGCTGTATTATATACTTTTTCTGATCAAGAAGATCTTATCAAGTGGGGCCAGTGTTCAATTAATGTTGCTCCGGAGTTTTATAACCATGGATTTATTAAAAACCTGCTTGAAATAAATAGCTTAAGTGAGAGGGGAAAATTTACTCAAATCATATCTCATATCACAGAACAACAATGGAATGAAATTCGAGCAAACATTAATTAAGCAATTTACAGTTCGAATATGTGGGAGAACAGGGATGATAAATCATAAATGTGACTGTATGTCACAGGGA
>NZ_SZWX01000009.1:0-2363 GCF_005280975.1 Citrobacter sp. wls716 | reverse complement strand
CAGAGGAATCGTGTGAACGAGGCGCATATTAGCGGGGGCGATGGGGGTTGTCAAAGGGGTAAATGAAATTGTGTGTTCGTTTGCTGACAAATTCAACAAAGCGGCGATCTTTCATGCTTTTTAGACATTTGCCCCATTCTGGTGCGGGTCTACCTCTTGTGGGGCAGCCCGGAAAAACGCGGAATCAGTAGAAGCGATCACTTTCCTGCGCCATCCCTTACTTAACGGGAGCTTAACATTAAATAATCGTCTACAGATGAAACTGGCAAGCATCTTGCAATCCTGAGTTTCATGATTGCCAGCATGGGTTCTGGTATTCCGACAGGAGGCAAAATGAACTTCAGACGACTGAAATACTTCGTAAAAATCGTCGATATTGGTAGCCTGACCCAGGCAGCGGAAGTATTGCATATCGCTCAACCCGCGCTGAGCCAGCAGGTTGCTACGCTGGAGGGGGAGCTGGATCAACAGTTGTTGATCCGCACCAAACGCGGGGTGACGCCGACGGAGGCGGGGAAAGTGCTGTATACGCACGCCCGGACGATATTACGGCAGTGTGAACAGGCACAGCTTGCGGTCAATAATGTAGGGCAGACCCTGAGTGGACACGTCTCTATTGGCCTGGCGCCAGGCACTGCGGCATCATCAATTACCATGCCGTTATTACAGACCGTTCGCGCCGAGCTGCCCGATGTACTGGTCTATTTGCATGAAAACAGCGGGGCGGTGCTGAACGATAAACTACTCAGTGGTCAATTAGATATAGCGGTGCTTTACGAGCGCTCGCCGATCGCGGGTATTTCCAGTCAACCGTTACTCAAAGAGGATCTTTACCTGGTGGGGACGCGTGAATGTCCTGGGCCTGGTGTCGATTTAACGGCAGTCGCGCAGATGAATTTGCTTCTGCCACGGGATTACAGTGCGGTCCGCCTCCGTGTTGACGAAGCCTTCTCACTGCGCCGCTTAACGGCGAAAGTAATAGGTGAAATTGATTCTATCTCCACCCTAACGGCCGCGATTGCCAGCGGTATGGGGGTGACAGTCTTACCTGAATCGGCAGCCCGGGCATTATGCCATGCAGCGAATGGCTGGATGGCGCGGATTACAACGCCCTCCATGAATCTGCCCCTCTCACTTAACATGTCAGCCAGGGGCAGTTTGACACCACAGGCTCAGGCGGTGAAAGAGATCCTGTTGTCGCTGGTTAGCCGTCCGGCTCTGGAAAATCGGGAGCTACAGCTGGTGAGTTAGACCTTATTCCAGCCAGGAATAAGATGCAGGTTTTTATTATTTGTTATGCCGGGCATCAGACTTTAACAATAGCGTAATGTCTGATGTACCCGGAGCGAAAAGTGAATTTCCAGCAACTTAAAATAATCCGCGAGGCGGCCCGTCAGGATTACAACCTGACGGAAGTCGCGAATATTCTTTATACCTCGCAGTCGGGGGTAAGTCGGCATATTCGCGAACTTGAAGATGAACTTGGCATCGAGATTTTTATTCGCCGTGGTAAACGTTTACTTGGCATGACCGAACCGGGGAAGGCGTTGCTGGTGATCGCTGAGCGCATTCTTAATGAAGCCAGTAATGTTCGCCGACTGGCGGACCTGTTTACCAATGACACGTCTGGTGTGCTGACCATTGCGACCACGCACACGCAGGCACGCTATAGTCTGCCAGCGGTGATCAAAGCATTTCGTGAGCTCTTCCCGGAGGTTCGCCTGGAGCTTATCCAGGGGACGCCGCAAGAAATTGACGTTCTCCTGCAAAATGGTGGCGCAGACATTGGTATTGCCAGTGAACGACTCAGCAGCGATCCGCTGTTGGTGGCGTTTCCCTGGTTTCGTTGGCAGCACAGCCTGCTTGTTCCACTCGATCATCCATTAGTTAAGGCTTCCCCGCTTACGCTTGAGTCTATTGCTCACTGGCCGCTCATTACCTATCGGCAGGGTATTACGGGGCGTTCACGTATTGATGAGGCATTTGCGCGTAAAGGGTTGGTGCCGGATATTATCCTCAGTGCACAGGACTCGGATGTGATTAAAACGTATGTAGCGCTGGGGCTGGGAATCGGGCTGGTGGCGGAGCAATCCAGCGGAGAGCAGGAGGAGGGGACGTTAACCCGCCTTGATACCCGGCATTTATTTGATGCGAACACCGTTTGGCTGGGGCTCAAACGTGGTCAGTTGCAGCGCAATTACGTCTGGCGATTCATCGAGCTATGCAACGCAGGTTTATCTGTGGAAGAGATTAAACGCCAGGCGATGGAGCCTGATGAAGTGATGATTGATTATCAGATATAAAGCAAAAAGCCTGCTTAGTTTCCTAAGCAGGCTTCTTAAATATGGCTCCTCTGACTGGAC
>NZ_SZWX01000010.1:0-1472 GCF_005280975.1 Citrobacter sp. wls716 | reverse complement strand
AACCCTTTCGGGTCGCCGGTTTTCAAGACCGAAAAATAATACTTAAAAATCAAACTCATAACACAATAAAAAAGAATAACATCAATACAAAAAGCACATCAAAAACAATACATTAGGTACAACGCAAACGTCGATATTCTTCTAAATTATGCACTATGCCTTGACTGATTATCTGCTATTGAGGATAGTAACTGTATAAAAAAACAGTATAGAGGCTATCATGAAAAACAGAGAATCCAATGTCAGCAGCCTACAAGAATTAGCCGATTTTAACGTCAGCTATTCCCTGCTCACAAACGAAGTCTATCTGTCTGCATCATTCATCGATAACATGGCCTGCATTCCACATTGGCCAGTAAAGGAATTCCCAGATCAGTTTATGTGTATCTCACGAACTCGCGCAAAAGAACTGATAAATGAGTTACAGAAGGCAATCAACTACATGGATGCAGGTATTGATAACTCCCATGGTAGGTTCATCTAGTTTGAAACCTCACTCATAGTCGCAGGGAATTTCTTATAGAGCGTCGATAAGCCAACACCGTATTTGCGAGCGATCTGCTGACGTGATTCGCCAGCAGCTATCAGTCTTCCAGCCTGCGCCCACTGCTCATCCGTTAGTTTTGGCCTACGGCCACCAATTCTCCCTTTTGCCCTTGCTACGGCCAATCCAGCACGAGTTCTCTCAATAATGTTTTCTCTCTCCATCTCAGCAGCAGCACTCAACATCGTGTACGCAAAGCGCCCAATTGAGGTGCTAATTCTTATCCCCTCGGTAACGGATAAAAACTCAATGTTGTTTTCGCGGAAATAACGTAGCAAATCCACAAGATGGATTAGAGAACGACCTAACCTATCTAACTTCCAGACAACGACGGTGTCGCCTGGGCGTAACTTCTTCATCATCTTGTCCAAGCCGGGCCTTTTCGATTTCGCACCGGATATTTTATCCTCAAATATCTGGTCACAATCTAGCCTGTTAAGCGCTTCAAGTTGTAATTCGAGGTTTTGGTCAATTGTTGACACCCTAACGTAGCCGATCAGCATCATTTTTCACCCTGAAAAAGGACGAGATCATGCCACCCAATGGGTAGATATGCATTTTCTTAAAGGTTGGTTTTGGAAGTTTCCCTCAATACCAGACTTTAGGTGATGGCCAGCATATTTTTCAGCACGGCTCTGGCGCTGCGAACAGTTCCGGAATAGCCGATATCGTATTCCCTAAAGCGTTCACCACGACTAACAATCTCACCGTAACGGCGACGCCAACATCTCAGCAACCCGCAAACTACATCGTGTCTGTAGGAACCGCTACAACAACCGGAGTGCGTTTATATCTGACGGGGGCAAATGCAGGATCAACCCCTGTCGCTGCTGCCATTGGATTTCACTGGAAAGCAGAAGGAAGATAAATATGAAAGTTTTTTACAGTGCCAGCCAGAACGGTTTTTATGATGATAACCAGACTCTTC
>NZ_SZWX01000003.1:0-1272 GCF_005280975.1 Citrobacter sp. wls716 | reverse complement strand
CGAGCGCCATCGAAGAAGCCATTACCGCAGGATTATTTTCAATTGGTGAAAACAATAACTAATGGCGAGTAGCCACGCTCTTGATTTTCCATACACCATTTTCTTCTACCATGCAGTCAATGACTTTTTGAGATGACTCACCTGTTCCAAATGTCAAATAGACATTGGTACAAATAGGATCAGTTATAGTCAGATCAATACTAATATGCTTACTCCAGTCTTCATCTGCAAAATCCTGAACCTTTAGAAAATAATCCTCTTCAAGCTCATTATTCATATAAGCTTGTTTTAATTTATTCAATGTATCAATACTAACGAAAGGCTCTAATGCCGTCGGGTTATCTGCAACTGGGATGACATTATGAGCAATCTGCTTTATATACCAGGTATTGAATTTTAATGCTTGCGTATCAGCAGGAACTATTTCTGCCATAGCAAATGATGAGAATAGAAAAGTAAATAATATTAATCGCTTCATCAGTTGTGCCTATATAATTTATACGAAGGCTGACTTTTACGATAACCAGGTCCGGGGTAGACGCCATGTTCCTGCTTGAAATCTGACCACCAGTAATGCCCATCAAAAATCGCCATATGACCTGCTGCATTTCCTCCAGTATATGGTTGGATTATAGCAACATCACCTTTTACAGGATTCCCATATACTTCACGAAAACCAGCTAATACTAAATATTTCCCCATATTTTTAGCATTATCATGGTGCAATGATACGCCGCCATGTTCGATAGCTGCTGTTACTGCCCTGGCACAATAACCCGTAGCGTGTGGATGAGCATTATGTCTAACAAAATTTATAGCGGCTTCTTTATTCCACATTTACAACACCTCATTTATAAACGAAGAATATGAAATATCACAAAGCGAACCATTAGCATGAACATTAAATGCTTCTAACTCCATTTATTGACATCATCACCATGTCCCAAACTTATATTTGCAATGTGTATTATCGTTTAGTTATAAAATCAGTAACAATATTTACCCCATCAATTATGCAATGGCTTAATTTCATTAGAGATATAATTTCACACCTGTTTTTATTACTTTAAACCTTTAAATTAAAGCAAGCCTGAGCTAAATAAAAACGAATTAAAAATTCTATTTGTTAAATCTGTTTACATCCTCCTACAGACTCACATTTTGTACTCAGCACATCCACAGTCCCACCAGGCGTGGTAAACGGTGCGCTTTCGATTTTTCCACGCCTGCGCCAACGCGCAGGCCATGCATTGCACAGGTGTAGATCCGACA
>NZ_SZWX01000004.1:0-716 GCF_005280975.1 Citrobacter sp. wls716 | reverse complement strand
CGCCAAAACATCTTCGGCGTTGTAAGGTTAAGCCTCACGGTTCATTAGTATCGGTTAGCTCAACGTATCGCTACGCTTACACACCCGACCTATCAACGTCATCGTCTTTAACGTTCCTTCAGGAGACTTATAGTCTCAGGGAGAACTCATCTCGGGGCAAGTTTCGTGCTTAGATGCTTTCAGCACTTATCTCTTCCGCATTTAGCTACCGGGCAATGCCATTGGCATGACAACCCGAACACCAGTGATGCGTCCACTCCGGTCCTCTCGTACTAGGAGCAGCCCCCCTCAATTCTCCAGCGCCCACGGCAGATAGGGACCGAACTGTCTCACGACGTTCTAAACCCAGCTCGCGTACCACTTTAAATGGCGAACAGCCATACCCTTGGGACCTACTTCAGCCCCAGGATGTGATGAGCCGACATCGAGGTGCCAAACACCGCCGTCGATATGAACTCTTGGGCGGTATCAGCCTGTTATCCCCGGAGTACCTTTTATCCGTTGAGCGATGGCCCTTCCATTCAGAACCACCGGATCACTAAGACCTGCTTTCGCACCTGCTCGAGCCGTCACTCTCGCAGTCAAGCTAGCTTATGCCTTTGCACTAACCTCCTGATGTCCGACCAGGATTAGCTAACCTTCGTGCTCCTCCGTTACTCTTTAGGAGGAGACCGCCCCAGTCAAACTACCCACCAGACACTGTCCGCAACCCGGAT
>NZ_SZWX01000005.1:0-962 GCF_005280975.1 Citrobacter sp. wls716 | reverse complement strand
TATGACACCCCGACTCGCCACTACGCACACGTAGACTGCCCGGGCCACGCCGACTATGTTAAAAACATGATCACCGGTGCTGCGCAGATGGACGGCGCGATCCTGGTTGTTGCTGCGACTGACGGCCCGATGCCGCAGACTCGTGAGCACATCCTGCTGGGTCGTCAGGTAGGCGTTCCGTACATCATCGTGTTCCTGAACAAATGCGACATGGTTGATGACGAAGAGCTGCTGGAACTGGTAGAAATGGAAGTTCGTGAACTTCTGTCTCAGTACGATTTCCCGGGCGACGACACTCCGATCGTTCGTGGTTCTGCTCTGAAAGCGCTGGAAGGCGAAGCAGAGTGGGAAGCGAAAATCATCGAACTGGCTGGCTTCCTGGATTCTTACATCCCGGAACCAGAACGTGCTATCGATAAGCCGTTCCTGCTGCCAATCGAAGACGTATTCTCCATCTCCGGTCGTGGTACCGTTGTTACCGGTCGTGTAGAACGCGGTATCATCAAAGTTGGTGAAGAAGTTGAAATCGTTGGTATCAAAGAGACTGCCAAGTCTACCTGTACTGGCGTTGAAATGTTCCGCAAACTGCTGGACGAAGGCCGTGCTGGTGAGAACGTTGGTGTTCTGCTGCGTGGTATCAAACGTGAAGAAATCGAACGTGGTCAGGTACTGGCTAAGCCGGGCTCTATCAAGCCGCACACCAAGTTCGAATCTGAAGTGTACATTCTGTCCAAAGACGAAGGCGGCCGTCATACTCCGTTCTTCAAAGGCTACCGTCCGCAGTTCTACTTCCGTACTACTGACGTGACTGGTACCATCGAACTGCCGGAAGGCGTAGAGATGGTAATGCCGGGCGACAACATCAAAATGGTTGTTACCCTGATCCACCCAATCGCGATGGATGACGGTCTGCGTTTCGCAATCCGTGAAGGCGGCCGTACTGTAGGTGCGGGCGTTGTTGC
>NZ_SZWX01000006.1:0-449 GCF_005280975.1 Citrobacter sp. wls716 | reverse complement strand
CGGGAACTCAAAGGAGACTGCCAGTGATAAACTGGAGGAAGGTGGGGATGACGTCAAGTCATCATGGCCCTTACGAGTAGGGCTACACACGTGCTACAATGGCGCATACAAAGAGAAGCGACCTCGCGAGAGCAAGCGGACCTCATAAAGTGCGTCGTAGTCCGGATTGGAGTCTGCAACTCGACTCCATGAAGTCGGAATCGCTAGTAATCGTGGATCAGAATGCCACGGTGAATACGTTCCCGGGCCTTGTACACACCGCCCGTCACACCATGGGAGTGGGTTGCAAAAGAAGTAGGTAGCTTAACCTTCGGGAGGGCGCTTACCACTTTGTGATTCATGACTGGGGTGAAGTCGTAACAAGGTAACCGTAGGGGAACCTGCGGTTGGATCACCTCCTTACCTTAAAGAAGCGTTCTTTGAAGTGCTCACACAGATTGTCTGATGAA